>DATCRO010000665.1:0-4192 GCA_036569025.1 Burkholderiaceae bacterium | reverse complement strand
GCCGTGGTCGACGCTGTCGGACAAGGCCCTGGACTGGCTCAGCGCCGGCCTGAGCGCGCTGGCCTTCGGGCTGTTCTTCATCGGCGCCGACACGCTCACGCACGGCGCCCCGGGCCCGCTCGGCGCGATCGAGGTCGGCGCCGGCGTCGTCGCGGGCATCGTGTTGTTCCTGCGCGAGCGCCACGACGCGCGCCCGCTGATCCCGATCGACCTGCTGCGCATTCCCGTGTTCGCGCTGTCGACGCTGACCTCGATCTGCTCGTTCGCGGCCTACACGCTGGCCTTCATCGCGCTGCCGTTCTGGTTCCAGGCGGCGCTGCACCGCGACCAGGTGCAGACCGGCCTGCTCATGACGCCCTGGCCCGTCGGCGTGGGCCTCGTCGCGCCGCTCGCCGGGCGCCTGGCCGACCGCGTGCCCGCGGCCATCCTGGGCACCGCGGGGCTGCTGGTGCTGGCGTGCGGGCTGTGGCTGATGGCGCGCCTGCCGTCCGACGCGTCGACGCTGTCCATCCTGTGGCGCATGGCGCTGTGCGGACTGGGCTTCGGCTTCTTCCAGGCGCCCAACAACCGAACGATGTTGGGCAGTGCCCCGCGCGACCGCGCGGGCGCCGCGGGCGGCATGCTCGCGACGGCGCGGCTGACGGGCATGACGGTGGGCGCGTCGGTCACCGCGCTCGTGCTCCACACCGTGGCCAAGGAAGGCGAGCACCTGTGCCTGCTGATCGGCGTGGGCATCGCGCTGGCCGGCGCCGCGGTGAGCATGTCGCGCCTCGGGCGCAGTGCTCGACCGTTGCCCTGAGCACGCCGACCGCATCGCCTTCCACCGTCGAGCAGCAAGCCGGATTTCGTCCGCCCGCGCTTGTCCCACTCATGTCAAGGTTAGCCTCCAAGACTTGTCGCTGATCGACGACAGGTCGCGCGGTTAGCGCTCGCACGACGCGCGCCACGCGTCGAAACGGTGTCGAATCGTCACGAGCGAAGCATCACGCGGGAGCACCCTGAGCGTGCGTGGGCGCGACGTTTGCCAATGAGTATTGGGCTTGCGACGAACGCACCATCGGAGCCGCCGATTTCGCTCGCGCGACAGGAAAAAACTTCCGCATGTGGAAGTCCGCAGCCTGTCAACGAAGCACCCGGCGTCCCGCGTTGCAGGCACATGGACTCGATCGATGGTCGGTCGGTGCTCCACACAAACCCATGAAGGAAATGACAATGAGCAAGCTCCTCGCCGCCCTGATCGCCTCCCTGTTCGCTTCGATGGCGATGGCCCAGGCCAGCGCGCCCGCCATGAGCAAGGACGTCCAGAAGGCCGAATCCAAGGCCGAGAAGGCCGATGCGAAGGCCGCCAACTCCGAAGCCAAGACCGACGCCAAGGCCGACGAGAAGGTGAACAAGGCCGAAGCCAAGGCCTCCAAGAAGAAGACCGAAGCGCACAACGACGCGATGAAGGACAAGTCCAAGGCCCAGGCCAAGGTCGACAAGGCCGACGCGGACGACAAGGCCAAGCAGCAGGCCAAGGCCGAGAAGACCGCCGCCGACGCCAACGCCGACGAAGCCAAGGCCGACGCGAAGGCCGACAAGAACGTCGCCAAGGCCAAGGCCGAGGCGCGTCACGACAAGGCCAAGGCCGCCATCAAGACCGAGAAGACCAAGGCCGAAGGCCAGGCCGACGTCGACAAGGCCGCCGCCAAGGGCAATTGATCCGGCCGATCCGGCCAGCGCATGAAAGAAAGGCGCCTCGCTTGCGGGGCGCCTTTTCTCATTGAACCGATCCAACCCGGATACGGGTGGCGGTATGCGGCGCGCTCACGGCGCAGGCTTGCCTTCGGTCGGAGCCGGCGCCGGCGTCGGCGTGCCGCCGGGGTTCGACGACAGGAAGCGATCCGCCTTGGCCTGCGCATCGGCGATGGCCGCCGCCACGTTCGCCTTGCCATGCACCGCGGGCGCCGGGGTGATGGCGGCCGATGGCGCGACGGCCGCGGGCGCTTGGGGCGGTGCGACCCTTGCCCGCTCCGCGGCGCGAACCGACGCCGCGGGCACCGCGGCGGCGCGGGCGGCGGCGGCCAGCGCCGCGTCGGTGTCTTCCTGGCTGCGCGCGGGTGTGGGGCCGGCGGCGGGCGTGATGGGGATCTCCTGCGGCGCCGCCGGGGACAGCACGCGCGCCGCCTCGGCCTGTGCCGCCACCGCGGCGGGCGGCGTCGTCGCCGCGGTCGTGGCGGACGCGGCCCCATGCGACAGCAGCCCCGCGCGCCATGCCAGGCCGCCACCGGCCAGGACGACCACGCCGCCGAGGCCGGCCGCCAGCAGGAATCGCAGCCCGTCGCGCGCGGGCGCCCGGGCGGGCGCCCTCGCCCGCGACGGCGCGGCGGCCTGCGACGGACTCACGACCGGGCGCGCCGGGTGACCCGTGGGCGCATGCGCCGGCTCGGCCCTCGGCGCATGCCGGGCTTCGTGGTGGAACCGCGCCTGCGCGCCGGTGCGCGTCTTCATCGAGGCATCGGCCATCGAGGCGCCGGGGAAGGTGCGGCCCTGCTGCGAGGCGATGCCGGGGTTGAAGCTGCCGCCCACCAGGTTGCGCGGCGCGCCGTGGCGGCGCGCATCGTCGTCCGGCGGCAGCGTCTGCTCGAGCGCGACGTATTCGGTGCGCACCCATTCGGTGTCGACGGCGTCCTCGGCGGCATCGATGCCGGCGGCTGCGGCCGCGTCCTCGGCGGCCAGCTGCGAATCGGTGAATGCGGCGCGGGCCAGCGCGCGCGTCGCCGCCAGCGCGGCCGAGGCGCGCTCGGAGCGCGCGATCTCGAGGTCGATGGACGACTGCGGCGCGGCCGGGACGCCCGGATCGTGCGCGACGAACTCGGTGATCGGCTCCTCAGCGTCGGGGGCTGACGGCGGCCGGGAAACAGGCTGGGTCATGACGGTGCTCGCTACCCTCGGGGATTCGATCGGGGCTGCCGGGTCGGAAACGAGCAGGACGGCTCGCCGGACACCCCGACGCCAACACCGCTCCCCCCATGCGCCTCCCGCCGAGCGACCTGCCGGCGGGAATTCTTCTGATCCGCCAAATTCTCCATGGAATCGCCGGGTTGGCAACAGATATTTGCACCCCCTCCGGAGGGGCGGGCGCACCCTCCTTGTCCCCACCCTCCTCGATGCTAAACTGGGCGCTTGTCAGGAGAGAGTCGGCTACCGCGTTCGCGCGGCGCGGCCGGCCGCCGAAGGCGCAGGGGTCGCAACACCCCGAACGCTCAGGCAAAAGGACTGACGAGACGCCTGTCGAAAGCAGGCGTTCCTCACTGGAGAGAGACGATGCGGTCGTCGGCCCCTCGAGGCCGGCGGCGAGATCGTCCACCGAAGGGGCAAGCGGGGCCGGCACACCGGCGCTGCAATCTCTCAGGTAAAGCGGACAGCGAGGGCATTGAGCCGCCCGTACGATGGGGCGGGACCGACTGCCCTCGAAGGAACAACAATGTCCGCTGAAACCGCCTCCGCCCCGCTGCTGCAGACTCCGCTGCACGCCCTGCACCTCGAACTGGGCGCCCGCATGGTGCCGTTCGCCGGCTACTCGATGCCGGTGCAGTACCCGGCCGGCATCCTGGCCGAGCACCGCCAGTGCCGCCACGAGGCCGCACTGTTCGACGTCTCCCACATGGGCCAGATCCTGCTCAAGGGCGACGACGCCGCCCGGGCGCTGGAAACGCTGGTGCCGGTGGACATCGTGGGCCTGGGCCTGAACAAGCAGCGCTACGCCCTGTTCACCAACGCCCAGGGCGGCATCATGGACGACCTGATGGTCACGCACCGCGACGACGGCCTGCTGGTCATCGTCAACGCCGCGTGCAAGGACGCCGACCTGCGCCACCTGCGCGAGCGCATCGGCAACCGCTGCGACATCGTCACGATGTTCGACCGCGGCCTGCTGGCGCTGCAGGGCCCGATGGCCGTGCACGCGATGGCGCGCCTGTCGCCGGGCATCGAGAAGCTGACGTTCATGACCGGCGGCTTCTTCAAGGTCGGCGGCGTGCCCTGCTACGTCACGCGCTCGGGCTACACCGGCGAGGACGGCTTCGAGATCTCCGTGGCCGGCGCCGACGCCGACACGCTGGCGCGCAAGCTGCTCGAGCAGCCCGAGGTCAAGCCCGTGGGCCTGGGCGCGCGCGACTCGCTGCGCCTGGAAGCCGGCCTGTGCCTGTAC
>DATCRO010000664.1:0-4376 GCA_036569025.1 Burkholderiaceae bacterium | reverse complement strand
CGCATCTTCATGTCGCCGTCGTCCTTGAGCGCGGCCAGGACGTCCAGGCCGCTGCGGCCGGGCATGTTGATGTCCAGCACGAGGACGTCGCAGGCGGCGTTGCGCAGCAGGGCACGCAGCTCGGAGTAGTCGCCGGCCTCGCCAACCACCTCGATGTCGGGCGCGTCGGACAGCGTGTCGCGGATGCCGCGACGGATCAGCGCGTGGTCGTCGCAAAGGATGACTCGGATCATAGGCCCCCCCAGACCGATGGATCGTCGGAATCTTCGAACGCCGGTCGCGAGTCCTCGGCGTCCGGCCCGAACTCCGACGCGTAGCCCACGCCATCGCTCAGGGGCACGGACAGGATCAGTGTCGTGCCCTGGTGGCTGCTGGACAAGTCGACCCAGCCGCCGACCGTGGACGCGCGTTCATGCAGGCCGCGGATGCCGAAGCTGCGCGCCTTGGCCAGGTCGGCGCCGCGCAGGCCCACGCCGTTGTCGCTGATCTCCAGCGACAGGACGTCGCCCGCGAGCGACAGGTCGATGGCGACCCGCGTGGCGTTCGCGTGCTTGGTGATGTTGGTGAGCGCCTCCTGCGCCGCCCGGTAGGCCACCAGCGGCACGCCCGGCGGCAGCTGCATCGTCTCGTGGCTGGTGCGGAAGCTGCAGGCGACGCTGGTGCGTTTCTCGAAACGCGAGGCCATCCACTGCAGCGCGGCCACCAGCCCCTGCTCCAGGATGGCCGGGTGCAGGTTGTGCATGATCCGCTTGCTGGACTCGATGGCGTGAGTGACCACTTCGACGGCCGACTGCGCGCGCTGCTGCACCTGCGGATCCTTCGAGTGCCGGGCGATCCAGGCGAGGTCGAACTTCAGCGCGGTGAGCGAGCCGCCGACGTCGTCATGGATC
Organism: Burkholderiaceae bacterium; assembly: GCA_036569025.1. GTDB lineage: Bacteria > Pseudomonadota > Gammaproteobacteria > Burkholderiales > Burkholderiaceae_C > Scleromatobacter. The sequence continues at coordinate 3,486 of DATCRO010000664.1, read as the reverse complement.
TCGCGGGCGATCGCGGCGCGCTCGTTGTCGACGCTGGTCTGCAGGTGCTGCGCCAGTTCGGACAGCCGCTGGCGCGACAGGGCCAGTTCGTGGTCGGCGCGCTCGCGGGCGAGCCGCGCCTCGTTGGCGTCGATGGCGTGTTCGACGGCGGGCGCCAGCCGCGCGAGGTTGGCCTTGAGCAGGTAGTCGCTGGCGCCGTTGCGCATGGCGGCCACCGCGACGTCCTCGCCGATCTCGCCGGAGATCAGGATGAACGGCAGCGGCCGGTCGAGCGCCTTGACGATCTCGAGCGCCGCCAGGCCCGAGAAACCGGGCACGTTGAAGTCCGACAGGACGATGTCCCAGGGTTCGTCCAGCGCCGCCCGGAAGGCGGGTTCGGAATCGACCCGCATGGAGACGACCTCGGTGCCGCCCCGACGCAGGTGCGCCATCTCGAGCTCGTGGTCGAGCTCCGAGTCCTCCAGGTGCAGCACGCGCAGGCTGGTGCGGCGCGCAGGAGCGGGGCGGGATGGCATCCGAAGAGTGTATCCGCCGGTTTCAGAACCGCCGCGCTGCCAAACGGGGGGTTTTCCGATGCCAAAAACCGCACTGGAACGGGCAGTAGTCCCCGCCAACCGAGAAATGGGCGGCGATTTCCGACGTGATCTCCTCAATGTTCAGGGGGTCCCTGCCGAAGAATCAGGCGCAATCCCAAGGGATTCGAGGCGCAAGGGTCGCCTCGTCCCGAGACACAACATCAAGCTTGGAGCCACGATGCTGACGAGTGACGCCCAGACCCCACCGCCTGGCGGAGGCCTTCCGCTGGTCGCGGCGGCAGACCTGCAGGTTCACCTGATGGTCGCCTCGCACGACCTCGAGCGCCTGCAGCGCCTGCTCGAGGACGCGGGCGAGGCGCTGATGGGTCACTTCTACGGCGCGTCCAACCAGATGAACGTGCTGCGCGACGAGGCGCCCAAGGTCAATCTCGACACCGCTCCCATCAAGGAAGCGCTGCAGAGCCTGGCCGGCGCCATCACCGCCCTGCAGTTCCAGGACATGGCCACGCAGCTGATCGCGCACACCCAGCGCCGGCTGCGCAACTGCGCCGACCGCATCGCGCGCGACGCCATGGGCGACGACGAGGACGGCGAAGCCGTCGTCGAGGACGCGCCGATGCGGCCCAACCCCGTGACCCAGGACGAGATGGACGCTGGCTCCATCGACCTGTTCTGACCCCATCCCCTTCAAGCTCAATTCAAGACCCCTCCGGAGAACTGCAATGCACACGATTCTTGCCGTGGACGACAGCCCCTCGATGCGCCAGATGGTTTCGTTCACCCTGAAGAACGCCGGCTTCAACGTCATCGAGGCCGTGGACGGCCAGGACGCCTTCGAGAAGTCCACCCAGCGCGACTACAACCTCGTGCTGACCGACCAGAACATGCCGCGCATGGACGGCATCAGCCTGACCAAGAAGCTGCGCGAGAACCCCAAGTTCAAGCAGACTCCGATCCTGATCCTGACGACCGAGTCCAGCGACCAGATGAAGATGGCCGGCCGCGCGGCGGGCGCCACCGGCTGGCTCGTCAAGCCGTTCGACCCCGCCAAGCTGATCGAGGTCATCGGCAAGGTCGTTCGCTGAATTCCTGAGCCGCACTCGAGGACAGGCAACAAAGAATTCCGGATCAGGAGAACAGAGTCATGGGTGAGATCAGTAACAACAGCAGCTCGGCGGGCATCGACCTCAGCCAGTTCTACCAGGTCTTCTTCGAGGAAGCCGGCGAGAACCTGGAGCTGATGGAGCAGAAGCTGCTGGAGCTCAACGTCGAGGCCGCCGACGACGAGGAGCTGAACGCCATCTTCCGCTGCGCGCACTCGGTCAAGGGCGGCGCCGCGACGTTCGGCTTCTCCGACGTCGCCGCGCTGACGCACCAGATGGAGACGCTGCTGGACAAGCTGCGCCGCCACGAGCTGAACCCGACGGCGGCGATGGTCGACGTGCTGCTGGCCGCCGGCGACGCGCTCAAGGCGCAGCTGGCCGTGCACCAGGGGTCGGCCAGCACCGCGCCCGACACCACCGAACTGCTGTTCCGGATCCGCGCCATGGCCGAAGGCAATGCCGCGGCCTCCGCGCCCGCGCCCAGGGCCGCGCCCGCGCCGGCTCCGGCCGTCGTGAGCCCGACGCTCAAGTCGATGCCCGTGCCCAAGGCGCAGACGCGCGCCATCGAGCTGGTCGTCGGCCCGCTCGAGAAGCCCGAGACCGCCGATGCGCTGAGCGAGCTGTTCAAGGAGATCGAGGACCTGGGCACGATCGAGCCGCTGGACGCCGGCCGCGCCGCCGACGGCATGCGCCGCTTCCGCGTCGTCACGACCACCTCGGACAGCGAACTGCTGGACCTGTTCACGTTCCATGTGGCGCGCGAGAAGATCCAGCTGCGCTCCGCCGATCCCGGCTTCGGCTTCTTCCACGAGAACGCCGGCGCCCCGCCGGAAGAAAACCCCGTCGATCCGGGCTATGGCTTCTTCGAGCCTCTGCCCGAGGCCGCCGCCGAGGCCTCGCCGGCCCCGGCGCCCGCCGAATCGAGCGAGTCCGCCGCGCCCGCCGCCGCTGCCGTCGCCGCCGCCCCGCGCGCGCCGGCCAAGACCGACGCGAAGGCTGTGCCGTCGCCCGACCAGGCCACGCTGCGCGTATCCATCGAGAAGGTCGACCAGCTCATCAACCTGGTCGGCGAGCTCGTCATCACGCAGGCCATGCTGGCCCAGAACAGCCGCGAAGGCCAGCTGAACCAGCAGCTGCTGGCCGGCCTGACCGACCTCGAGCGCAACACCCGCGACCTGCAGGAAGCGGTCATGTCGATCCGGATGATTCCGATGTCGATGGTGTTCAACCGCTTCCCGCGCATGCTGCGCGACCTGGCCGCCAAGCTGGACAAGAAGGTCGAGCTGGTGACGCAGGGCGAGGCGACCGAACTGGACAAGAGCCTGGTCGAGAAGATCACCGACCCGCTGACCCACCTGGTGCGCAACTCCTGCGACCACGGCATCGAGCTGCCGGCCGACCGCCTGGCCAAGGGCAAGCCCGAGCACGGCACGATCACGCTGGTCGCCTCCCACCAGGGCGGCTCCATCGTCATCGAGGTGCGCGACGACGGCCGCGGCCTGTCGCGCCAGAAGCTGCTGGCCAAGGCCCGCGAGCGGGGCATCGACGCGCCCGATTCGCTGAGCGACCAGGAGGTCTACGCGCTGATCTTCGCGCCGGGCTTCTCGACGGCCGAACAGGTGACGGACGTGTCCGGCCGAGGCGTCGGCATGGACGTGGTCAAGAAGAACATCACCGCCCTGGGCGGCACGGTGGAGATCGATTCGGCCGAAGGCTACGGCATGAGCGTCAAGGTGCGCCTGCCGCTGACGCTGGCCATCATGGACGGCATGTCCATCGGCGTCGGCGACGAGTGCTACATCCTGCCGCTCGCCTCGGTGGTCGAGTCGTTCCAGGTCGCCCCGGGC
>DATCRO010000663.1:0-4236 GCA_036569025.1 Burkholderiaceae bacterium | reverse complement strand
CCCGCCAGCTCGTCGAGCGGCGCGGCGTCGTCCCCGGCAGGCTCGTCGAGCGGCACGTCCGGTGGCGGTTCGTCGTCCGGCTCGCCGCCGGCCAGCAGTCCGTCGGGCAGCACCGCCGCGGGCACCGGCTCGGCTGCCAGGCTGGCCGCGCAACTGGGCATGCCCAGCCGGCTGCTGGTGGGCCTGGGATCGGGCGGCTCGGACACGTCACTGATCCAGGCGCAGGGACTCAAGCCCGACTTCTACGAGCGCTACCTCGTGGGCATCGACACCCAGGGCGGCTGGACGACCTGGAACTCGCCGTCGGGCGCGTACGCGACCTACGTGATGCAGCAGGCCGATTCGGTCGGTGCCGTGCCGATGTTCACGCTGTTCCAGTTCTCCGCGGACAACCTGTCCGACATGGACTCGCTGGGCAGTGCCTCGTACATGCAGGTGTACTGGAGCGATCTGATCACGCTGTTCAAGGCCATCAACACCTTCGGCAAGCCGGCGCTCATCAACGTCGAGCCGGACTTCTGGGGCTTCGCGCAGGCGGTGGTCAATTCGAACTATGGCGGCGATCCGTCGAAGGCGCCCGCGGCGCTCGCGAGCGACGCCGCCTGCGCCGCGCTGCCGGCGAACGCCACCAGCTACGGCCCCTGCCTGGTGAAGCTGGCCCGCAAGTACGCACCGAAGGCGGCGATCGGCTTCCCGCCCAGCAGCTGGGGCGGCACGTCCCTGGCCAGCGTGGTCGCCTTCATGAACGCGATGGGCGCCAACCAGGGCGACCTGATCATCATGCAGACCGTGGATCGCGACGCCGGCTGCCGTGAGCAGGCGGCCCTGACGCCGGCCACGGCGCAGGCCGACTGCGTCGGCGGCGCGGGGCCGTGGTACTGGGACGAGACGAACCAGACCCACCCGAACTTCCAGGACAACCTCGCGATCGGGAAGGCCTACCACGACGGCATCGGCGGACTTCCCATCGTCTGGTGGCAGACGCCCTTCGGCGTGCCGTCGTCGACCCCGGGCGGCACGGCGGGCCACTATCGCGACAACAAGGTCGACTACTTCCTGAAGCACCCGGCCGAGGTGGTTGCCGTCGGCGGGCTGGGCATCGTGTTCGGCGCGGGCGCGGAGAACCAGACGACCCCGTCGACGGACGGCGGCCAGTACCAGACGCTGTCCAAGCAGTACCTCGCCAACCCGGCGCCGCTCCCGTGATGGGGTTGGCCTGGTCCTAGTGCAGGCTCGAGAGGAACTGCCGGAGTTCGAGCGTGCCTGGCGCACCGAAGATCTGCTCCGGCGGGCCGATCTCGTGGATGCGCCCGGCGTGCATGAACACGACGCGGTCGCTGACCTTGCGCGCGAAGTTCATCTCGTGGGTCACCATCAGCAGCGTCATGCCTTCGTCGGCCAGGCTCTCGACCACCTTGAGCACCTCGCCCACCAGCTCGGGGTCGAGCGCGGAGGTGATCTCGTCGCACAGGAGCACGCTCGGCTGCATCGCGAGCGCGCGGGCGATCGCCACGCGTTGCTGCTGGCCGCCTGAGAGCTGGTCGGGCCACGCATCGAACTTCTCGGCCAGCCCGACGCGCGCCAGGAGCTTGCGCGCGGCCTCCTCGTTGGCCTGCGGCTGCGCCTTGCGCACCAGCGTGGGCGCCAGCATCACGTTGCGGCCGACGCTCAGGTGCGGGAACAGGTTGAAGCCCTGGAAGATCATGCCCACGTGCTGGCGCAGCTCGCGCATCGCCTTCGCGTCGCCATGCTTCAGGGGCTGGCCGTCCACGTGCAGCATGCCGTCCTGGAACTCCTCGAGGCCGTTGATGCAGCGCAGCAGCGTGCTCTTGCCCGAGCCGCTCTTGCCGATGATGGCGATCACCTCGCCGCGGCGCACGTCGAGGTCCACGCCCTTGAGCACCTCGTTGTCGCCGTAGCGCTTGCGCAGCTGGCGGATGTCGACGATGGAGAACGGGGCTTCAACGGTCACGGCGCATCTTCCTCTCGAGTCGTTTGCTGAATGCGGAAACGGGCCAGCACAGCGCGAAGTACATCAGCGCCACGCACGCGTAGACGGTGAACGGGCGGAAGGTGGCGTTGGTGATCATCGTGCCGGTCTTGGTGAGCTCGACGAAGCCGATGATGGACGCCAGGGCCGTGCCCTTGATCACCTGCACCAGGAAGCCGACAGTGGGCGCCACGGCGACGCGCAGCGCCTGCGGCGCGATGACGTGGCGCAGCTTCTCGCCGAAGCTCAGCGCGAGGCTGTCGGCGGCCTCCCACTGGCCGCTCGGGATGGCGTCGACGCAGCCGCGCCAGATCTCGGCGAGGTACGCGCTGGCATACAGCGTCAGCGCACCGCCCGCGGCGATCCACGGCGAGACGTTGATGCCGAACAGGCCGAGGCCGAAGTACGCCAGGAACAGCTGGATCAGCAGCGGCGTGCCCTGGAACACCTGCACATAGGCAGACACCGCGGGCGCGACGCCGGGGCCGCCGCGCAGGCGAGCGACCAGCAGCGCGAGCCCGACGACGCCGCCGCCGACGAACGCGATCAGCGACAGCGCGACGGTCCAGCGCGCCGCCAGGAGCAGGTTGGCGAGGATCTGCCAGACGGAGAACTCGACCACGTCACCTCCGCGCCGGCGCGATGCGGCCGAACAACCAGCGCGGGCCGGCCCAGGCGAGCGCCTGCCGCAGCAGAACCGCCATCGCCAGGTACAGCCCGGCCGCGACGAAGTTGGCCTCGAAGGAGCGGAAGTTGCGGCTCATGATCAGGTTGGTCGCATAGCTGAGCTCCTGCGCGGCGATCTGGCCGCACACCGCCGAGCCCAGCATGACGATGACGATCTGGCTGACCATCGCCGGCCACACCCGCCCGAGCGACGGCGGCAGCACCACGCGCAGGAACACCTGACGCTCCGTCATCGCGAGGCTGCGCGCGGCCTCGAGCTGGCCGCGCGGCGTCGCCTCGATGCCGGCGCGCACGATCTCCGCCGCGTACGCGCCGAGGTTGAGCGTCATCGCGATCACGGACGCGGCTTCGGACGACAACCGCACGCCCAGGCTCGGCAGCCCGAAGAAGATGAAGAACAGCTGCACGATGAACGGCGTGTTGCGGATCAGCTCCACGTACGCGGCCGCCAGCGCGCGCACGGCCGCGGGCCCGTGCGTGCGCGCCCGCGCGCAGGCGATGCCCAGCGCGACGCCCAGCACGGTGGCGACCGCGGTCAGGGCCAGCGTCAGCGCCGCCCCGCGCAGCAGCAGCGGCCAGTCCGCGAGGACGGCTGCGAAGTCGAGCTGCACCATGGCAACGCTCCCGCGTCAGTTCGGCAGGTCGCCGGCCGGACGGCCGAGCCACCTGACGCACAGCTTGTCGATCTCGCCGCTCGCCTTGGCCGCCGCGATGATCTCGTTGACCTTCAGCCGCAGCTTGTCGTCGCCCTTGGCCACGCCGATGAAGTTGGGCGAGTCCTTGAGCAGCAGCTTGAACTCGGTGCCCAGCTGCGGGTTGCGCGCCATCATGTTGCCGGCCACGGATGCGCCGGTGGCGATCACCTGCACCTGGCCGGACACGAAGGCCGACACCGTGGCGTTGTTGTCCTCGAAGCGCTTGATGTCCGCGCCGGCGGGCGCGATCTTCGAGAGCTCCATGTCCTCGATGGCGCCGCGCGTGACGCCGATCGTCTTGCCCGCCAGGTCGGCCGGCGACTTCAGCGGCATGCCCTTGGGCGCGAACACCGCCTGGAAGAACGGCGAATAGGCCGCGCTGAAGTCGATCACCTTCTCGCGTTCCGGGTTCTTGCCCAGCGTCGAGATCACGAGGTCGGCCTTGTGCGTCTGCAGGTACGGGATGCGGTTGGCGCTGGTCACGGGCACCAGTTCCACGGCCGCGCCGAGCTTCGCGCCGATGAGCCGCGCCATGTCGACGTCCAGGCCTTGCGGTGCCATGTCGGTGCCGACGAAGCCGTAGGGCGGGAAGTCGGTCGGGATCGCGATGGCGATGGACTTCTTCGCGGAGATCGCGTCGAGCGCGCTCTCGGCGCGGGCCGCGGCCGCGAGGAAGGCGCCGGCGAACGCCAGGGCGAGCAGGGGGCGTCGTTGCAGGGTCATGTCAGATCTCCTTGTGGCGCCGTCGCGGCGCACGCGTTGCAGTCGGGTTCGGGATGGGGGAAACGAGATCGGTGAACAGGCGGCGGGTGCGGCGCGGCGAGGCGTCCGGCGCCAGGACGCGCGGCGGCTGCAAGGCGTCTC
>DATCRO010000662.1:0-2572 GCA_036569025.1 Burkholderiaceae bacterium | reverse complement strand
CCGTCCACCACGACGCTGAACGTCGCGGCCGACCTGTCGCGACTGGAGACGGTGCTGGCGCAGGTCACCGGCGAGCTGATGCGCGAGCGCCGCACGGAGCGCCGCTGGCGCCTGTTCGGCCGCGCGGCGTGGTTCCTGCTGGCGCTGGCGACGGTGTGGGGTCTGGTGGCGTCGCAGCGCGGCAAGGCCAGCACGCCCAACGGCCCGCACACGGCGCTGGTCGAGGTGCGCGGCGAGATCGCCTCGGAAGGCAACGCCAGTGCCGAGAACATCGTGTCCGCGCTGCGCAGCGCCTTCGAGGAGAAGAACGCCGTCGCGGTGGTGATCCGCTTCAACTCGCCCGGCGGCAGCCCCGTGCAGGCCGGCATCGTCTACGACGAGATCAAGCGCCTGAAGGCCCTGCACAAGAAGAAGATCTACGCGGTGTGCGAGGAGATGTGCGCGTCGGGGGCCTACTACATGGCCGTGGGCGCCGACGAGATCTTCGTCGACAAGGCCAGCATCGTCGGCTCGATCGGCGTGCTGATGGACGGCTTCGGCTTCACCGGCGCGATGGACAAGCTGGGCATCGAGCGCCGCCTGATCACGGCGGGCGCCAACAAGGGCATGCTCGACCCGTTCTCGCCGCTCAAGCCGGAGCAGCGCGCGCTGGCCCAGCAGATGATCGACGAGGTGCACCAGCAGTTCATCGCCATCGTGCGCGAGGGCCGCGGCGCGCGCCTGCACGAGACGCCCGACACCTTCTCGGGCCTGTTCTGGAACGGCGAGGACGCCATCAAGCAAGGCCTGGCCGACCACTACGGCAGCCTCGACTCCGTCGCCCGCGACGTGGTCAAGGCCGAGGACGTGATCGACTACACGCCCACGGAGAACGTGGCCGAGCGCCTCGCCAAGCGCTTCGGCGCCTCGATCGGCGCGGGCGCCGTGCACGAGCTGGAGACGCCCATCCTGCGGCGCTGAGCGCCCGTTGCCGCGCCGCGACCCGGCCTTTCGCGTCAACATTTCGCGCTTGCCCCGAGTTCGAGGGCTGCCCGGGCACCCCGCCCGGGCCGTGCGCGTGTAACGTCCTGCGGAGCGGCCTCAAGACGGCGGCGCAATCGCCGATGTCCGTCTGACACCCGCCTGTCCGCCGCGCCTTTCCCGCCATGCACGCCAGCGTCCTCCGTCGCCTGCTGATCGTCCTGCTCGCCCTCACCGGCATCGCGCTGGCGTGGAACCAGTTCGGCATGACCTCGACGCTGGTGATCGACGCACGCTCGCCGTACGCGGTCGCGGCGCTGGACGACCGCGAGAACCCGGGCGGCCGCAGCGTGGCCACCGTCGCGCACGAGGGCGGCGCCATCGGCATGGACTGCGACCTGCGCGCCGGCTACGAATGGGCGTTCTGCGAGCTGCGCATCAAGTTCGGCACGGGCCCGGCCGGCCTGGACCTGAGCCGCTACGAGTCGATGCGGCTGTGGATCGACGCCACCGGCCCCGAGGCGCAGCAGCGCGTGCGCATCTACGTCCGCAACTACGACGCCGCGTACTCCAGGCCGGGCGTGCGCGAGTCCGAGAAGGTCAACCAGCTGATCTACGCGCCCGCGGAGTACCCCAAGGGCTACGAGGTGCCGCTCGCCCGCTTCCAGGTCGCGCAGTGGTGGATCGACGAGCATCCGATGACGCTCGACCTGGAGGCGCCGGACTTCCGCAACGCGACCGAGCTCACGTTCTCCACCGGCCCGAAGGTCGAGCCGGGCCCGCACACGATCCGCGTCCGGCGCATCGAGCTCACCGGCAAGCTGATCCCGGCGTCCACCTTCCGCCTGGGCATCATCGCGGCGTGGATGCTGTCGGTGTTCGGCTACCTCGTCGTCGACAGCGTGCTCAATCGCCGTCAGCTGCGGCTGTCCGCCGCGAGCCAGCACTCGCTGCAGCGCCTGAACGAATCGCTGCGGCTGGAGACGCGCAGCCTGGCCGAGATCGCGCGCACCGATCCGCTGACCGGCGCGCTCAACCGCAAGGGCCTGGCCGACGAACTGATGCGCATCGTGCGCATGGGCGAGGACAAGGCGTTCCCGATGACGCTGGTCTTCATCGACATCGACCACTTCAAGCGCATCAACGACAGCCTCGGCCACGACACCGGCGACCAGGTGATCCGCGGCCTGGCCGAGCTGGTGCGTTCGGCCGTGCAGCGCGACGACCTGTTCGCGCGCTGGGGCGGCGAGGAGTTCCTGCTCGTCTTCCGCGACACCCCGGGCCTGAAGGGCAGTGCCATCGCGGAACGCCTGCGCGAACGCATCGCCGGCGCCACGTGGCCCGGGGATCTGCGCGTGACCTGCAGCTTCGGCGTGGCCGAGTGGCATCGCGACGAGGATCTGAACGAGGGCGTCAAGCGCGCCGACGAGGCGATGTACCGGGCCAAGCAGCAGGGTCGCGACCGCGTCGAGATCGAGCTCGAGATCGACGCTGCCGAATCGCAGCTCGCGTAGGGCGGGTTAGCCGCAGGCGTAACCCGCCGTTCGTCGGCGTGCAGATCGGTTATCGCGGAAATGCCGGGCCAGAGCGCCACGTAGCGGCGGGTTGCGCC
>DATCRO010000661.1:0-2037 GCA_036569025.1 Burkholderiaceae bacterium | reverse complement strand
CGGGTGCACCGCAGGGGTCTGGCCTCTGCTCCTGATCGCGCCACGATGCCGCCGCAAGCCTCGGTTCGGATCGCGATCTGGAGGCAAGGGCCTGACCCCTCTGGCTACAAACCGTCCGCCGTCGCCTTCGCCAGACAGAGGTCCTCCCACGCCTTCGCCTTCTCCGGCAGGTTGCGCAGCAGGTAGGCCGGGTGGTACGTGACGATGACGGGGATGCCCTCGTAGCGGTGGACGCGGCCGCGCAGCTTGCCGATCGCTTCATCGGACTTGAGCAGCTGCGTCACCGCGAAGCGGCCCATCAGCAGGATCAGCTTGGGCTTGACCAGCTCCACCTGGCGCTTGAGGAAAGGTTCGCAGCGCGCCATCTCCTCCGGCTCGGGATTGCGGTTGCGCGGCGGGCGGCACTTGAGCGTGTTGGCGATGAAGACGCGGCGCGCCGGATCGCCCGCCATGTCGTCCTCGACGCCCTCGCCCGATTCGGCCCGGCGCGACAGGCCCAGCGCGCGCAGCATCTGGTCCAGCAACTGGCCCGCGGCGCCGACGAAGGGCTCGCCCTGCAGGTCTTCCTGCTCGCCGGGCGCCTCGCCCACGATCATCCAGTCGGCCTGCGCGTGGCCCACTCCGAACACCGTCTGCTTGCGGCTCTCGCACAGGCCGCAGGCGGTGCAGGCGGCGACCGCCTCGTGCAGAGGACCCCAGGCCAGCGTCGCGATGTGCGCGGCGCGCCCGGCCAGCGCGGGATCGATCGCGGCCTCGACGGCCGCGGCCACCGGCGTCGCCCCGCGCGCGGCGGCGGGCGGGCGCACGGGCGTGGGGGCGGCCCGGGGCGCGCGCGGCACTTCGGCAGGCGCGGTCGCCTCCGGCGGGTGCTCGATGGCCGCCGTGCCGCCGGCCACGACGGGCTCGACGGCCTCGGCCGCCGCGGCTACGGCCGCCAGGGACGGCGCGGCGGCCGCGGAGGGAGCCGCCGCGGGCGCGAACAGGCGCACGCCCATCGCGGCCAGCATCCTGCGTTGGCGTTCGTTCCAGCTCACGCGCTGCCCCCCCGCGGGACGCCGCGCGTCATCAGCAGCGCGTCCTCGCGGCGGCCCAGGGGCGCCGGATAGTAGTCGCGGCGGCGGCCGGCCTCCACGAAGCCCTCGCGGCCGTACAGCGCGCGGGCCCGGTCGTTGCTCTCGCGCACCTCGAGCCACACCGCGGTGGCCGAGCAGCTCGCGCTGAGCGTGTAGAGCTCGGCCAGCAGCCGGCGGGCGTGGCCCTGCCCCTGGTGGTGCGCGGCCACCGTCAGGTTCAGCAGGTGCATCTCCTCGAAGCCCTGCATCGCGACGAAGTAGCCGATCAGCTCGCCGTCCTCGGCCAGCAGCACCCGCGCCAGGTATCCCGCCGCGAGCGAATCGATGAAGTTGCCGCGCGTCCATGGGAAGGTGTAGGCCTGCACCTCGATCGCCAGCACGGCGTCGAGCGACGGCACGGTCATCACGCGCAGCACCGGCTCGCGGCGCGGCGACGCGACTTCGGAACGCACCGCGCTCACCGTGGTGCCCCCGCGGCCGCCTCGCGCGCGGCCTTGGCGGCCTCGCGCTCGGCCGTCGTCTGGGCGACCTTGTCGCGCAGGTAGATGGGCAGCGCCTGGTCGGCCGGCACGGCGTCGCCGCGGGCGAAGCCGGCGGCGGCGAGCCAGCCGAGCGCGGCGGCGCGGCCGTGCTCGTACGGCATGCGCTGCGCGGCTCCCGTCTGCAGGCGGTCGCCAAAGGCGTCCAGCGCGGAACCCGCGACGACCGCCGGCGGCGCGTCGCGCCACTGCGCGTGCAACGCGTCGGGCGTCGTGAGCGCCGGCTCGATCACGGCGCGCCAGCCGGCGTCGCCGTCGTCGCGGTAGCAGCCGGCGTAGACCTCGTCCATGCGTGCGTCCATCGCCACCCACACGACGGCGCCGGCGGCCAGGCCCAGGCGGCGCGCGGCGTCCTCGGCGACGATGGCCAGGCTGTCGACCGGCACCACCGGCACGTCCTGCCCGAAGGCCAGGCCCTGGGCGAC
>DATCRO010000660.1:0-5620 GCA_036569025.1 Burkholderiaceae bacterium | reverse complement strand
TGCGGCGGTCGCGGTGGTAGGCCGCGTATTGCACCATCAGTTCGGTGGCCGGTCGAAACGGGCTGGGCATGACTGGAATCTCCTGCAGGAATGGCGGTTCGGCGGGCGTCCGCGAGGGGCGCGCCGATGGTCCGCCTGCGCTTGTCGTAGTGGAGCACGCGTCATGCCGGCTGTCAAAAACCGGACCGGGCCTGCTCGACCACAATGCGATTCTCGCCGATGCGGACGGGACTGCCATGGCCGGGTTCGCCCTAAACTCGCTCCGAACGCACGCAATACAACGAATCAGGTATGGAAAACAGATCCCTGCTGGATTGGCACTCGATGTTCATGGGCGTCGCGCTGCTGGCGGCGGCCCGCTCCAAGGACGCGCGCAAGCGCAACGGCGCGTGCATCGCGAGCGCCGACTACAAGATCCTGGGCGTCGGCTACAACGGCCTGCCGCGCGGCTGCGACGACGAGGATCCGGCGTACTGGGCCGACGACGACGCCGACCCGCTGCACTCGCGCCACAGCTACATCGTGCACGCCGAGGTCAACGCGATCCTCAACTGCGTCGTGCTGCCGCTGACCGGCGGCACCATCTACGCCACCCAGTTCCCGTGCCCGCGCTGCGTGCAGTCCATCATCCAGGTGGGCATCCAGCGCGTGGTCTACCTCGAGCAGAAACCGCACCAGGTGGCCTCGATCGCCGCCGCCAACAAGATGCTGCAGGACGCGGGCATCGAGGTGAAGGCGCTGTCCGAGCTGGAGGCCGAATCCCCGACCTGGTCGGCTCGCCTCGAGCAGTTCATCCGCGACAGCCGGCAGCCGGGCGAGCCGCCGTCGCCGCCGGGGGATGTGTAGCCTGGGCGCGCGCCGGTCAGGCGGTCTTGCATGCAAATGCCACGTCCAGTCAGGCGGGGTCAGCTCTCGCATGCGACTCCGGAAGGCTCCTTGCTGACGGTTGCGTCGCGCGGAGTTGCATGCAAGACCTGACCCCGCATCAGACCCCGCATCATTTGGAACGTTGAATAAGCCGCATCCGTGCGGCTTTTTCGTGGATCGGCGGCCGGGAGGTTCCCGCACCATCGAGTCGTGGAGTCCAGATTCGCCGGACGTCCGCAACCCGGAGGTGGACCGCCATGCGCCCAGTGCCCAAGATCAACGAGCTCCAGCAGACGCCGAACGACTTCCTGCCGTTCGACGCGGCGCTGGCCGCGCGACCGTCGCGCGTCTCGCGCTCGCAGGTGGCCGGCTTCAGCACCACGCACATGCAGGCCGACGAGCTGGGCATCGGCGCGCTGCTGCGCTTCAAGTCGATGATGGCGCACGAGGGCCAGGTCGTGCATCTGGCGCGGCTGTGCTACGACAAGCTGTACGCCTACGAACGGATCGCCGCCGCCCACGCGAGCAGCGACGAGAACCTGCGCCGCCTGGCGCTGGAACTGTTCCAGATCTACCACCGGCGCGCCGCGACCGGCCTGCCGGCCCAGTGACCCCTTCCCATGCGTAAAGCCCAGCAGACCCGCTCGCTGGTGGCGGCGTGGTTCGACTTCCTGCCGCCGGCCGAACAGCCCGTGGCGCAGGCGATCCACAAGACGATCCGCGCCACCGCGTCCGAACTCACCGAGACCGTGCGCCAGGGCAACCTGCTGCTGTCGATGAACGGCGAGCCCCTGCTGGCGATCGCGCCCGCGCGCAACCAGGTCAATCTCCTGATCTTCAACGGCAGCGACGTCGAGGCGACGCTGGGCCCCCTCGAAGGCGTCGGCCGGCGCCAGCGCCAGGTGGCGTTCCCGAGCGCCGCACCGGTGGACACCGCGCGCGTCGAGGCGGTGGCGCGCACCAGCGTCGAGGTCGCGCGCCGGCACCAGGCGCACGTCGGCCACCACTGAGCCCGCGACGGCACGGACCAGGGAGGCGGGACGCGCGCGCGTCGCCGCCTCTCTTGCCTTCAGGGGCGCAGGGATCAGGCCGTCGCGACCGTGAAGCGGGCGCGCACGTGGCGCGGCGTCTCGATCTCGTCGACGAGGGCCACGGCCAGGTCGGCCACCGAGATTCCGGCCGGCGCGGCGCCCGCCATCAGCAGCTCCTCGCCGCCCACGCGGTACTGGCCGGTGCGTTCGCCCGGGGCCAGCAGGGCCGGCGGGCTGAGGAACGTCCAGTCGAGGACGGTGTTGCCGCGCAGGGCGGTCAGCGCGTCGCGCGCGGCCTTGGCGCCGGGGACGACGTTGGGCGGCACGTGGCTCGCGAACTCCGGGGTGTCCACCAGCTGGACGCCCGGCGCCACGAACAGGCTGCCGGCGCCGCCGACCACCACCAGGCGCTTGACGCCCGATTGCTCGACGCCGCCGACGATGGCCTGGCTGCCCTTCATGAAGCGGTCGTACAGCGCGGGGTCGTCCCAGCCCGGGTTGAAGGCGGAGATGACGGCGTCGTGGCCCTTGACGGCGGCGGCCACCGCATCGGGGGCATAGGCATCCAGCGCCTTGGCGACGAGGTTGGGGCGCGCGGCCAGCTTGGCCGGGTTGCGCGCCAGCGCCGTGACCTGGTGGCCGCGCTGCAGCAGTTCGGCGACGAGCGCGGTGCCGACGAAGCCGGTGGCGCCGATGAGGGCGATCTTCATGACGTTCTCCAAAGGTGTGGATGGGATGACGAGACTGTGCCCGCTTCACAATCGGGGCGGTAGTCGGCTAAAGTCGCCATCACCTTGAAGTGCAGCTTACGAATCGATGGATGACCTGAAGCCGCTGGCCGTCTTCGCCGAGGTGGTCGACGCCGGCTCGATGAGCGCCGCCGCCCGCCGGCTGGGCATGAGCCCGTCGGCCGTGAGCCAGACGATCCGCGCGCTGGAGCAGCACGGCGGCGTCGCGCTGCTGCACCGGTCGACGCGCAAGCTCGCGCTGACCGAGGCCGGCGAGCGCTACTACCCGCACTGCCAGCGCCTGCTGGAGGCGGCGCGCGCGGCGGCGCAGTCGCTGCAGCAGTCGCGCGACGCGCCCACCGGCGAGCTGCGCCTGTCGGCGCCCGTGGGCTTCGCGATCCACGTCGCGCCCGCGCTGGCGCCGCTGCTCGCCGAGGCGCCGCAGCTGCGGCTGCGCCTGCTGGTGGACGACGCGATGATCGACCTGATCGACGCGCGCATCGACGTGGCGATCCGCATCGGCCGCCTCGCCGATTCGAACTGGGTCGCGCGCCGGCTGTGCGACTTCGACATGATCCTGTGCGCCGCGCCGGACTACCTGGCGCGCATGGGCACGCCCACCACCCCGCAGCAGCTGCCCGCGCACCAGTGGCTGGCCTTCGGCCGCGAGGCGCCGGTCGAGGGCCCGCAGGACGGCTTCGCCGCGCCGGGCAACCCGGTCCTGGTGGCCGCCGCCAGGGGCGTGGGCCGCGGCGCGCTCGCGGGCTCGCAGCCCTCGACGATGCCGCTGGACATGCAGGCCGCCGACGGCCAGCGCCAGCGCGTGCACGTCGAGGCGCGCATCGCCAGCAACAACCAGCTGTCGCTGCAGCAGATGTGCGAGCACGGGCTGGGCATCGCGCGCCTGGGCCATGCCGACGTCGCCGCCTCGCTCGCGCGCGGGGCGCTCGTGCGCGTGCTGCCGCACTGGCGCTTCGCGTCATTGCCGGTGTGGGCCGTCACGCCCAGGCGCGACGAGGCCGAGGCGGCGAAGGTGCGCGTCGCGGTCGACTACCTGCGCCAGTACTTCGCGGGGCTGCCGGCGCGCGTGATCGGCGACGCCGCCTGAAGCGATCAGGCCTGGGCGAGCGCACGCTTCAAGGTCGCCAGCGCGCGCGGGATTGCCGCCGCCTCGATCGCGCCGTAGCCGAACAGCAGGCCGTCCGCGACGTCGCCGCCCAGCGCGTAGCGGCCGATGCGGTCGACGTTGATGCCCGCGGCGCGGGCCCGTTCGACCACCCGCGCCAGATCGAGGTCGACGATCGCGCGCGTGCCCACGTGCAGGCCCGCGCAGCCGGGCACCGGGGCGAGCCAGCGGCCGAGGTCGCGCGCGATGCCGGCCAGCAGCACGCGCCGGCGCTCGCCGTAGACGCCGCGCATGCGGCGGACGTGGCGCGCGAGGTGACCCTCGGCGATGAAGGCGGCCAGCGTGTCCTGCGCGTGCAGGTTGCCGTGCCAGTCGGCGCGTTGGCGCGCGCGCATCAGCGCCGCGCGCGCCCATGGCGGCGCGATCACGTAGCCCAGGCGCAGCGCGGGGAACAGGCTCTTGGAGAAGGTGCCGACGTAGGACACGGCCGCGTCGTCGTCGAGCGTCTGCAGCGCGTCGAGCGGGCGCGGCTCGAAGCGGAACTCGCCGTCGTAGTCGTCCTCGACGACCACCGCCTGGCGGCGGCGCGCGAACGCCAGCAGTGCGCGGCGGCGCGCGGCCGACAGCACGCAACCCAGCGGGAACTGGTGCGACGGCGTGACGCAGACGATGTTCGCGTCGCGCGGCAGCAGGTCCACGCGCAGGCCGTCGTCGTCGACGGGCACCGGCACGATCGCCGCGCCGGCCGCGGCGAAGGCGGCGCGCGCCGGCGGGTAGCCGGGATCCTCCACGGCCACGACCGTCTTGCCTGGCGTGACCAGCACGCGCGCGAGCAGGTCGAAGGCCTGCTGGGCGCCCGCGGTCACGAGCACGTCGTCGGCCGTGCAGGCGACCGCGCGCGTGAGCGACGCGTGCGCGGCGATGGCGGCGCGCAGCGCGGGCTGGCCGGCGGGGCCGGCGTAGCCCGGCACGCCGCGCGCCATCGAACGCAGGGCGCGCGCGGACAGCCGGCGCCACGCGTCGAAGGGCAGGGCGGCGGTGTCGGGCACGCCCAGGCGGAAGTCGAAGGGCGCGCGCGGCGGGTCGACCATGTCGTCCGGCGAGGCCAGTCCGCGATGCGCCGCGTTCAGTCGGCGCTCGCGCGCCCGCGCGGGGACGGGCGTCGCGCGCGCAGGGGCGCGGGCGGGCGCGTCGGCGACGTAGTGGCCCGAGCCGGTGCGCGCCGTGACGTGGCCCTCGGCCGCGAGCGACTCGTACGCCGCGATGACGCTGTTGCGCGAGATCCCCAGGTGGCTGGCCAGCGCGCGGGTGGCCGGCAACCGCAGGCCGGGCGCCAGGCGGCCCGAGCGAATCGCGGCCAGCAACTGGCCGTGCAGCGACCGGGCGAGCGTGCGCGAGCCGCGCGCCGGCAACGCGATGGCCAACATCGGAAGTGGATCCATCGACTTCATGAAAAGTGGTCCTTATGAAGTGCCGCCTGATTGCGTATCGTAGCCCCATCGAAGCAAAGGAGAACCCCATGGCCGACCCGATCGCGCACGACGACTTCTGGATCCCCGAGGGCGAGGGCAAGTGGTCGCGGCCGCTGCGCTTCCTGCCCGGCGAGGCGGGCTGGGTCGAACTGATGCGCCTGGCCCCGGGCGTGCGCCTGGGGCTGCACCGGCACAGCGGCCTCGTGCACGCGTACAACGTCCAGGGTCACCGGCGCCTGTGCACGGGCGAGGACATCGGCCCCGGCGGCTACGTGCTGGAGCCGGCGGGCAACGTCGACTGGTGGGAGGCCACCGGCGACGAGCCGCTGGTCGTGTTCGTCGTCGTGATGGGCGCCGTCGAATACCTGGCCGAGGACGGCCGCGTGCTCAAGCGCA
>DATCRO010000659.1:0-2896 GCA_036569025.1 Burkholderiaceae bacterium | reverse complement strand
GAAAGTTGTTGACCGGCACCTTGGCGCCGCCCAGCAGCGCCGACGCCGCCACGAGGAAGAACGCCGACGCGGCGAGCCAGCGGGTGCGCGCGAACAGGATGTTGTACAGCGAGATGCCGCCGGCCACGACCATCGCCCAGTACATGATCAGCCGGATGGTCGACACGTCGTAGGACTTGCGCAGCTCCGGCGTGGACAGGTACTGCGGGAAGTGGAACGCCAGCACGCCCAGGAAGCAGAGGATGGCCAGGATCAGCGCGACCACCCCGGAGCCCATGCCGCGCCCGGTGGGCAGCGGGCCGTGCGAGTGGGCGAGCTTGTTGAGCTTGTGGATCGTCTCGGTCGTCTTCATCCGGTGGCTTGGCGGTTGCAGGGCGCGCAGGGCGCGAGCCTGGATTGAAGCCGAAACCGCGAAGCCTGTCGCCCCTCTCCCGGGGGGATTCCAGGGTTTGTCAGGACGCCGGCGGTTCGTCGGACGCCATCACCGTGCGAAACGGCACGGGCGAGCGGATCTCGAAGGTGTCGTTGAATCCGAACCACAGCGTCACGTAGAACAGCGCGGACAGGGCCCAGTACGTCATCGCGGCGATCAGCACCAGCACGATCGATTCGCCCAGCACCAGCGCCAGCAGGCCGATGGCGGCGGTCGCCACGAACGACAGCGCGAACCAGCCCAGCCCGAACATCGCCAGCGCGCCGCGCGTGCGCCACATCGCCACGACGCTGGCAAACATCGCCTTGGCCGCGCCGTAGCGGCCCCACTGCACCAGCGCCGGCGCGTGCCACAGCGGGACCGAGCCGAGCGCGACGATGGCCATCTTCAGCAGCAGGACGGCGCGGCCCGCATCGCTCAGCGGCGCCGGCGCGGGCGGCGCCTTGCCGGTGTCGGGCGACACCACCGCGTGGTCGAGGAACCACTTGACGCTCTCGCCGCCGTCGATGCCGTTGCCCGCGAACCAGGCCAGCAGGAACACGCCGAAGTAGACGAAGCCGATCGCCACCAGCGCGCCGCGTCCCGGCGCGCCCGCGCGCAGCGGCGCGAACAGCAGCGCCGGGCTGATGCGCAGGTCGTTCGTGACGGCCTCGGTGCTGAGCATGAACGCGAGCGACAGCAGCGGCATCGCCACCAGCGTCAGCGAGCCCACGACGATCGCATCGACGTGGATGGCCTCGGCCAGCGGCCCCAGCACCGACAGCGGGATCGTCAGCAGCAGCAGGAACAGCATGTACAGGCCGAACATCCCCATGAAGCCGCCGGGCTGGCGTCCGAACGCGCGCAGCGCGAGACGGATCCAGCGCAGGCCGGCCAGCGCGGGGACGCTGCGGATTCGGATGGAGGGGGTCGGGGTCATCGCGTGCAGGGGCGCCGGGCGAAGCAGCGCCGGCGCGGGGGCATCATCTCAGAGCTCGGGATGCCACGGGTTCTCGATGCAGTCGAGCAGCACGCGTTCGAAGTGCGTCGGATCCTTGGGCTTGAGCAGCGCGGCCTCGCGCGGCAGGTGCCAGTCGGCCAGTCGCGACAGCCAGAAGCGCAGCGCCGCC
The DNA here is from genome assembly GCA_036569025.1 of Burkholderiaceae bacterium. Taxonomy (GTDB): domain Bacteria; phylum Pseudomonadota; class Gammaproteobacteria; order Burkholderiales; family Burkholderiaceae_C; genus Scleromatobacter. The sequence goes on along the minus strand of DATCRO010000659.1, from coordinate 1,354 downwards.
GCGCGCCGCATGCCGGGCAGCGCGCGCAGCTCGGCGGGACTCATCGGCCGATGCACGTGGTAGGCGCGCAGCAGCGCCTGCGCGTGTTCGGGCTCGAGGCGGCCGGTGTCCAGGTCGATGCACCAGTCGTTGACGCACACCGCCAGGTCGAACACGTGGTGGTCGACGCCCGCGAAGTAGAAGTCGAACACGCCCGACAGCCGCGGGGACTCGGGCGGGCCGTCGAACAGCGCGTTGTCGCGGAACAGGTCGGCATGCACCGGCCCCTTGGGCAGCGACTGCGTGCTGGCGGCGGCGTGGAAGCGCTGCTGGAAGTCGAGCTCCTCGGCCAGGCGCCGGGCGAGCGCGGGGCCGACGTGCGGCTGCACGACGGGCACCGTCTTCGCCCACCACTCCAGGCCGCGCAGGTTGGGTTGCTGCAGCGGGTAGTCGACCGCCGCGGTGTGCAGGTGCGCGAGCGTGACGCCCAGCAGCGAGCAGTGCGCCAGCATGGGCGCGTCGATGCTCTGGCCGGGTAGCAGGTTCACCAGCGACGCCGGCTTGCCGGCGATCGAGTGCAGGAAATTGCCCGACGCGTCGGTGCGCGGTTCGGGCACCGGCAGGCCCTTGCGCGCCAGGTGCTGCATCAGGCCGAGGTAGAACGGCAGCTGGTCGAAGCCCAGGCGCTCGAACACCGTCAGCACCCAGTCGCCCTTGTCGGAGTGGACGAAGTAGTTGGTGTTCTCGATGCCGCCGGCGGCGCCGCGCATCGAGGTGAGGGAGCCCGCGTCCAGCGTACGCAGCAGCGCGGCTGCCGTGTCGACGTCGACTTCGGTGTAGACAGCCATCAGCGGATCCGTCGGAGGGCGGCGCAGGCCAGGACGCCGCGCGCGTGGGGCGCGCCGTGCACGGCTCAGAAGCCGAACGTGAACGTGCGCATGCCGGCGCCCTTGTCGTGCTCCGGCGCCAGGCTGGGATCGCGCGGCTGGATCTCGTAGGAGTCGCCGGTGATCTTGGAGTGCACCACGATCTTCTTGGTGACGCCGCGCACGCGGGTCTCCTCGATGCGCACCTGCGAGTCTTCCGACACCAGGTGCTCGACCTTCGCATCCTTGCTCGGCACCGGCGGCGCCTCGTCCACCAGCATGCCGGTGGCCGGATCGACGCTCGCCTTGGGCGCCGGCGCGGGCGCTTCCGGAGCCGGGGCCGGCTTCGGGTTGTGCTGCGCGAAGGCGGACGTGCCGGACAGCGCCAGCAGGGCGGCGGCAACGAGGGTCGGAGCGAGGCGGGCAGTCATGCCCTCATTCTAGTCGCTCGCCCCCGGCTGGACTTCGCGGATTCCGAAGGCTCGCTGTCCAGCGCCGCGGCGCTCGGC
>DATCRO010000658.1:0-4250 GCA_036569025.1 Burkholderiaceae bacterium | reverse complement strand
GGACACGCTGAAGGAAAAGCGCGGTGGCACGTAGAAGAAGTCGAACATGCCCACCGTCAACAGCGACGCCAGTACCGCCGGCCCGCGGCCGAAGCGCACGGCCACGCCCACGACGGCGGCCAGGAAGATCATCACGAGGTTAGCGCTGGCCAGGATCTGGGCAAGCGGGGCGACGGCCAGCGTGACCGCGCCGCAGATCAGTGCGCTCCAGCCGTAGCTCGCCCAGGGTATCGTGTCCTTCTGGTGGACGCTGGTCTTGCGGCGTCGACTCGCCGCGCTGTCGCGCGACGACAGCGCGACCTGGAGGATGTCCAGGTCGTCGGCCAAGGCGCCGACCGCCTCGGCCAACCGCCGTCGCCAGAGGCCGCGCAACCGGCCCGTCTCGCGTCCGAGCACCACGCGCGGCAGGTTGTGCTCGTGGGCGTAGCGCACGATGGTCGCGGCCAGGTCACTGCCGCTGAGGACGGCCGTGACGGCGCCGTTGTCCTCGGCGGACTTCAGCAGCTCGAGGATGCGTTGACGCGTCTCAGCCGGCAGGCGCTGCAGGGCGGGTGTCTCGACGTAGATGCAATGCCAGGGCACGCCCAACTGCGCCGACAGTCGCGCAGTGGTTCGTACGAGTTTCTCGGAGCGCTCGTCGGGGCCGACGCACAGCAGCAGCGCCTCGCGCGTCTGCCACACCGGCGCCGACTGGCTCGTGCGCCGCCAGTGCAGGATGTCGTCGTCGACGCGGTCCGCCGTCCGCCGCAGCGCCAGCTCGCGCAGGGCGATCAGGTTGCCCTTGCGAAAGAAGTTGCGGACGGCGCGCTCGGCTTGCTGCGGCAGGTAGACCTTGCCCTCCTTCAAGCGCAGCAGCAGGTCGTCCGGCGGCAGGTCGACGATGACGACCTCGTCGGTTTCGTCGAAGACCTTGTCTGGCACCGTTTCCCAGACGCGGATGCCGGTGATGCCCGTGACGATGTCGTTCAGGCTCTCCAGGTGCTGGACGTTCATCGCCGACCAGACGTCGATGCCGGCGTCCAGCAATTCCTCGACATCCTGCCAGCGCTTGGCATGGCGCGAACCCTGCACATTGGAGTGCGCCAGCTCGTCGACCAGCACCAGCTGCGGCTTGCGCGCCAGCGTCGCGTCCAGGTCGAACTCCTTCAGGACGCGGTCGCGGTAGCGCACCTCCTTCAAGGCGATCGTCGGCAGGCCAGCGAGCAGTGCCTCCGTTTCCGCGCGACCATGGGTCTCGATGACGCCGATGACGACGTCGACGCCCTGTTGCTGCTGGATGCGCGCCGCCGACAACATGGCGAAGGTCTTGCCCACGCCCGCCGACGCGCCGAAGAACAGCTTGAGCTTGCCGCGGCTGGCCTGGATCTCCTCGTCCTTGATCTTGGCCAGCAGGCGGTCGGGGTCGGGACGGCTATCCGTCATGGGCAGGTCTCCTTGAACTCCTGAAGGTAGCAGACCCGTGGCGCATCAGAAGGTGCGGCCCACCTGCGCGATCAGCACCGGCTTGTTGACGTTGCGCGTCTGGCCATTGGCGAACGACAGGCCGCCGACCGGCGGGCGGTAGAACTTGTCGTTGTTCGCGCCGGCGCCGGCGGCCGACACGCTCCAGCCACCCGCGAAGGTCTTGCTGACCGTCACGCGGTAGTCGGTGTAGTCGGGGTTGATGCCGGCGTAGGTCGCCTTGATGTCGCTGTGACCGACGTGGCCCACCAGGCTGATGTCGTCCGTGATCGCCCAGGTGGCCGTCAGGTCGTGGTAAAGCGTGCCGCTGGTCTTGCCCGAATAGCCGGTGGAGGCATTGGCGCCGAAGTAGTCGCTGGTCGAGACTGACAGCTTGTAACTGATCCACTTCCAGGACACGCCGGCGTTCAGCTCGAACGTGTTCAGGGATTGCGACGGCAGCGTGCCGCACGGCGCCGGGTAGGCGGCCGACGGGCAGGCCGACTTGTCGAAGTTCGCGCCCGGGTAGACTTAGCCGTAGCCACCCACCGTGTAGCCGAAGTCGTCGCTGAACTTGCCGTTGTAGCCGGCGTACCAGTCGGTCTCGAGGCTGCCGCCCGAGTACGAATTGCCCGAGACATTGGAAGCCCACACGCCGGCGTAGATGCCGTTGGCCAGCGTCAGGTCGGCACCGCCCTGCACGGCGGGCTTGCCCCAGGTCTGGTCGATGCCGCGGAAACGGTAGTCGCTGACCAGGTTGATGTTGGTGGTCGCCGTGATGAAGGGCGTGGCGGCCGGCGCGTCCGCGGCCTGGGCCTGCGGTGCGGTGACGAGGGTAGAGAAGGCCAGCACCGAGGTGCCGGCGAGGATCAGGGTCGATTTCATGGTTGTGGTTGCGAGAGACGACGGCCCGCCGGGCCGCGCGCGCCCGGCCCCCGGAGGCCGAGGACACCGGGAGGTCGACAGCGAGTCCGGGCCGGTCGCGGACTGTCTGTCTAAGGCTCAGGACGCGTTGGTGCGCCGCAGCTCGAGGTTAATGTCCAGGACGTTGACGCGCGGCTCGCCGAAGATGCCCAGCAGGCGGCCATGGATGTGGCGCGCGACGATGCCCTGGACGACTTCGGGCGACAGGTGTCGCAGCCGCGCGATGCGCGCGACCTGGTAGTCGGCCGCCGCGACGCTGATCTCGGGGTCGAGGCCGCTGGCCGACGCCGTGACCAGGTCGACCGGCACCGGCGCCTTGTTGGCGGGGTCGGCGGCACGCAGCGCGTCCACGCGCCCCTTGACCGCATCGACGAGCGCCGGGTTCAGCGGGCCCAGGTTGGAGCCGCCGGAGCCCTGGCCGTTGTAGGCCATTGGCGAGGTGGCCGACGGGCGGCCCCAAAAGAACTTCGGATCGGTGAAGTTCTGGCCGATCAGGGACGAGCCCACCGTCTTGCCGTTCTCGACGATCAGGCTGCCAGCGGCCTGCTCCGGGAACGCGACCTTGGCGACGCCGGTGACCGCCAGCGGATAGATGACGCCGGTGACGACGGTCAGCAGCACGAACAGGCTGACCGCGGGACGAATCATTGATTTCATGGAGAGCTCCAGTTCAGACGAAGCCGAGGACCTGGAGCACCAGGTCGATCAGCTTGATCCCGACGAACGGCACGATCACGCCGCCCAGGCCGTAGATGGCCAGGTTGCGACGCAGCAGCAGCGCGGCGCCGACGGCGCGGTACTTGACGCCCTTCAAGGCCAGCGGGATCAGGAAGATGATGACCAGCGCGTTGAAGATCACGGCCGACAACACTGCCGACGACGGGCTGGCCAGATGCATGAGGTTCAGCGCCGCCAGTTGCGGGTACGTCGTGACGAAGGCCGCCGGGATGATGGCGAAGTACTTGGCCACGTCGTTGGCGATGGAGAACGTCGTCAGCGAGCCGCGCGTCATCAGCATCTGCTTGCCGGTCTCGACCACCTCGATGAGCTTGGTCGGGTTCGAGTCGAGGTCGACCATGTTGCCGGCCTCCTTGGCGGCCTGCGTGCCCGAGTTCATCGCCACGGCGACGTCGGCTTGTGCGAGCGCGGGCGCATCGTTGGTGCCGTCGCCTGTCATTGCCACCAGCTTGCCCTGCGCCTGGTAGTCGCGGATCAGCTTGAGCTTTTGCTCGGGCGTGGCTTCCGCGAGGAAGTCGTCGACGCCGGCCTCGGCCGCGATCGCGGCGGCAGTCAGCTTGTTGTCGCCGGTGACCATCACCGTCTTGATGCCCATGCGGCGCAGCTCGGCGAAGCGTTCCTTGATGCCGCCCTTGACGATGTCCTTGAGCTCGATGACGCCCATCACGCGCGTCCCGTCGGAGACGACCAGCGGCGTGCTGCCGCGGCGAGAGATGCTCTCGATCGTGGTCAGCAGATCGGCCGGGAACTTGGCGCCGAGCGACTCGACGTGCTTGCGGATGGCATCGGCCGCGCCCTTGCGGATCTGGCGTGGCGGCGCGTCGCCGGCGACAGGCAGGTCGACGCCACTCATGCGCGTCTGCGCCGAGAAGTGCACGAACTGCGCGCCGAGGGCCTGGATGTCGCGCTCGCGCAGGTTGAACTTCTGCTTGGCCAGCACGACGATGCTGCGACCTTCCGGCGTTTCGTCGGCCAGCGAAGCCAGCTGCGCGATGTCGGCCAGCTCGGCCTCCTTGACGCCCTGCGCCACGAGGAAGGCGGACGCCTGGCGATTGCCGAGCGTGATGGTGCCGGTCTTGTCCAGCAGCAGCACGTCGACGTCGCCCGCGGCTTCCACCGCGCGGCCCGACGTGGCGATGACGTTGGCC
>DATCRO010000657.1:0-3222 GCA_036569025.1 Burkholderiaceae bacterium | reverse complement strand
CCGCCGACGACCCACGCGCGAACGCCGGCACCGACCATTGACATGACGACGCTGCTGGACGACCTGCGCGCGATCGTCGGCACGGCCCATGTGCTGGTCGACGACGGCGGCGACGCCCTCCTCGGCTATGAGCGCGACTGGCGCAAGCGCTATCGAGGCCGCGCGCTGTGCGTCGTGCTGCCCGGCTCGACCGCCGAAGTGGCCGCGGTCGTGCACCGCTGCGCGCGCGAGGACGGCGTCAGCATCGTCGCGCAAGGCGGCAACACGGGGCTGGTGGGCGGCGGCGTGCCCGACGCCTCGCGCACGCAGGTCGTGCTCGGCACCCGCAGGCTGCGCGCCGTGCGGCGCGTCGATGTGGACAACCAGACGATCACCGTCGAGGCCGGCCTCGCGCTGCAGGAGGTGCAGGCGGCGGCCGCCGACGCGGGCCTGCTGTTCCCGCTGAGCCTGGCCTCGGAGGGCAGTTGCACGATCGGCGGCAACCTCGCCACCAACGCCGGCGGCACGCAGGTGCTGCGCTTCGGCAACGCGCGCGAATTGTGCCTGGGCCTGGAGGTGGTGACCGCGCAGGGCCAGGTGTGGAGCAGCCTGCACGGCTTGCGCAAGGACAACACCGGCTACGACCTGCGCGACCTGTTCGTGGGCAGCGAAGGCACGCTCGGCATCGTCACCGCCGCGACGCTGCGGCTGTTCCCGCGGCCGCGCGCCGGCGTCACCGCCTGGGCGACCTGCCGCACGCTGGCCGACGCGGTCGCCCTCATGCGCCGACTGCGCGCGGACTTCGACGCCGAGCTCGTCGGCTACGAGGCGATGAATGCCGCGTCGCTCGAGCTGGTCCAACGCCACTTCGAGACGCTGCGCGCCCCGCTGCCGCTGACGGGCGATGCCGGCACGCCGCTGTGGTCGGTGCTGGTCGACCTGGCCTCGCCGCATGGGCAGGAGGTGCTGCGTGAGCGCGCCGAGGACACGCTGGCCGCGTCGCTCGACGCGGGCGAGACGGTGGACGTCGCCGTTCCGGCCAGCCAGGCCCAGGCCCGCGCGCTGTGGCAACTGCGCGAGGCGATCCCGCTGGCGCAAGGCGTCGAGGGGCTGAACATCAAGCACGACGTCGGGGTGCCGCTGTCGTCGCTGGCCGGCTTCGTCGACGCCGCCGACGCCGCGCTGCAGGCGCTGGTGCCGGGCGCGCGCCACATCACCTTCGGCCACCTGGGCGACGGCAACCTGCACTACAACCTGCAGGCGCCCGCAGGCGACGACGCCGCCGAGTTCCTAGCCCGGCACGAACAGGCCGTCAACGCGCGCGTGCACGACGTCGTCGACGCCTTCGGCGGGACGTTCTCGGCCGAGCACGGCATCGGCCGCCTCAAGCGCGGCGAGCTCGCGCTGCGCAAGCCGGAGGCCGCCCTCGCGATGATGAAGGCGATCAAGGCCGCGCTCGATCCGCAGGGCCTGCTCAACCCGGGCGTGCTGCTGCCCGATTGAGGCCCGGCTGCGCCGCCTCAACCCGTGGTTTCGCCCCCGCCTGCACCCGGTCTCGCTGCTGCAACCGCAGGCAGCGTTGAACGCGGCCCTCGACCGCATCGCGCCCACCGTGCTGTTCACCTACCCGTCCGCGGCCGTCGTCCTGGCCGAGGAGGCCCGCAGCGGCCGCCTGCACGCTCCTCCGGCCGAGATATGGACCGGGGGCGAGACCCTGACGCCGGCTAGGCGCCGCATCGTCGCCGACACGTTCGAATGTCCCGTCGGCAACGAGTACGGCACCTCGGAATTCCTGTCCTTGGCCACCGACTGCGGGCTGGGCGCACTGCACCTCAACGCCGATTGGGCCATCCTGGAGAGCGTCGATGCCCACGGGCGTCCCGTTTCGCATGGCATGAGCGGGGCGCGCTGCCTCCTGACCAACCTCGCCAACCACGTGCAGCCGCTGATCCGGTACGAACTCGAGGACCGCGTCGCGATCCATCCGGCTCGATGCGCGTGCGGCAGCCCGATGCCCGTCATCGAGGTGGCCGGCCGCAGCGATGACGTCCTGCGCCTCGGCGCAGGAGACGATCACGCGCACGCACTGTCTCCGATGGCGTTGACGACCGTGCTGGAGGAGGACGCGGGCGTGGTCGATTTCCAGCTGCTGCAGGTCGCTCCACGGCGCCTGGAATTGCGATCGCACCATGCGGGCCCGCGGGCGGCGCTGGCGCTGGATCGCGGACGGGATGCGTTGCTCGGCTACCTGCGCGAACAAGGGGCGCTCGCGGTCGAGGTGGTCGTGCAGGCGGGACGAGCCCCCGTCCGGGAGCCGTCCGGGAAGTTCAAGCGCGTGCGCGCTCTCACCGGCGATCGGACGCCCGCTCCGCGCGATGACGCCGCGCGACCTCCTCCATGCCTTCCGCCGTCCCCAGGATGACCTGCCGCACGGCCTCGGCCGCGAGCGCGGAGATGCCCACCGCCGTCGCGAGCGCGTCCTGCGCGGCCCGCGTCGCGATGTGGGCGGTGCTCTTGCCCACTTCGGCCAGTCCTTGCGACACGCCGTCCAGCGCGTAGCGCACGACGCTGCCGATCTCGGCGCCGACCCGGTGACCTTCGGCGATCGCCGCCTTGACGATCTCCGTCACGGCGCTGCCGAGGTCGCCCCCGGCGTCGTGCACGCCTGCCACGGTCCCGCGCGCGGCACCCTGGATGCCGAGCCGCAGGGCGCCTGCGGACTGTCCTGCGGCGTCCACCGTCCCGGCGAACACCTCGCGGATCACGGCCGCCACGTCCACCACGGCGCCGCGAGCGGCCGCCAGCGATTCGGAGACGCTGGCGCGCACCAGTCCGGCAACCTCACCCTCGATCGCGTCGAACTTGTCCAGCGCGCCGACGATGCGTTCGCGGATGGTGCTTGCGGCGCGATCGATCGAAGCTGACGGATGGCGCCCCCGCGGCGCCGCGGTGCGCTCGTGGCGGACGGCGCTGGCTCGCTCGGGAGGCTTCTTGCTGCGGACGGAGGAAGACGTGGCGACCATGGGAACTCCTGTGTGTGACGAACGGGGGATCGGAAGCGATCCGCCGTCGCACGTTAGTGCGCCCGCTCGCGGCACGGATTGAGGCAGCGCAGTTCGGCGGCAGGTCGATCGGCGTCGCAGCCATCGATTGCGTCCTCTCAATCGGCGGTGCCACCGATCGTCGACCATCGATCCGAAAGGCCGCCCGTGCCGGCCGGTCCAGGAAGCCGCATCATGGAGC
>DATCRO010000656.1:0-7233 GCA_036569025.1 Burkholderiaceae bacterium | reverse complement strand
GATCATCATTGCCCAGAAGCCCGCGTGGCCGATGTCCTTCAACGCGACGGCCCACGGGAACAGGAATGCGATCTCGAGATCGAAGAGGATGAACAGGATCGCCACGAGGTAGTAGCGAACGTCGAACTTCATGCGCGCGTCTTCGAAGGCCTCGAATCCGCATTCGTACGGAGAGTTCTTCTGCGCGTCGGGCCGCTTGGGGCCGAGCAGGAAGCCGAGCAGCTGCGGCGCGACGCCGATGCCCACCCCGACCAGGATGAACAGGATGACGGGGAGGTAGGCGGTCAGATCCATGGCGAGAGTCGTGTCGTATTCCGGCTGCGTCGTTTTGTCCGAGGACAGAAAAAAGAGCGCCTCGACAGATCACAGCTTGCTGATCCCGAGTGCGCCCGCACGATTCGCCGTCCAGTCTGGTGATTGACGCAGGGCGCGTCGGCCGCGGCGCTCACTGGAGGGGAGTCGCGACCATCCGAAGGTCAAGAATTCTGGTGCCGACGGCGAGACTCGAACTCGCACAGCTTTCGCCACTACCCCCTCAAGATAGCGTGTCTACCAATTTCACCACGTCGGCCTGAATGGCCCTGAGGCCATCCTGTCTGCCCGGTTTGCATGAGGGTTGTAGCTCACCGAACAGCCTCACATTCTATAGCGAAAAAATCATCGATTAACGATATCCGCTACAGAAAATTCCAGTGCTCGTCGTATCAGCGCGTCGGCACGCCCTGAACGCCCGACGGGGCCGAGGCCGGCACCACGACGGCGGCCGAAGCCGCCGACGAGGCGGCACCCGATGCCGCGCCCACCGGCGCGCTCGCGACCACGGCCGGCGGCGACACGGTGTCCAGGCGGTTGTTGATCTCGGCGCCGCCGGCGGTGCCGCGGCCGGTGGACAACACCGACATGCCCAGCGTGGTGGCGAAGAAGATCGTCGCGCAGATCGCGGTGGAGCGCGACAGGAAGTTCGCGCTGCCGGTGGCGCCGAACAGGCTGCCCGACGCGCCGCTGCCGAAGGACGCGCCCATGTCGGCGCCCTTGCCGTGCTGGATCAGCACGAGGCCGATCATGGCCATCGCCGAAAGGACCTGCAGGATGAAGAGGAAGTTGTGCCAGACAGACATTTGCTTTGGAGCTCCAGGGAAATCGTTCGAATGAGTGGGGTCAGCCGGCCGCGCGGCAGATGGCGACGAAGTCGGCAGCCTTGAGCGCGGCGCCGCCGATCAGTCCGCCGTCGATGTCGGGTTGCGCGAGCAGCGCGGCGGCGTTGTCGGGCTTCATGCTGCCGCCGTACAGCAGCCTCATCGCGTCGGCATGCGGCGTGGCCGCGCGCAACTGGGCGCGGATCAGCGCGTGCATCTCCTGCGCCTGCCCGGGCGTGGCGGTGACGCCGGTGCCGATCGCCCAGACCGGCTCGTAGGCCACCACCATCTCGCCGACGCAATGCGCCAGCGCGTGGATGACGGCCGAGAGCTGGCGCTTGACGGTCTCCTGCGCCGCGCCCTGCTCGCGCTGGGCCAGCGTCTCGCCGACGCAGACGATGGGCGTGAGGCCGCGCGCGAGCACGGCCTTGGCCTTCTCGGCCACCTGCAGGTCGGACTCGCCGTGCATCGCGCGGCGCTCGGAGTGGCCGACGATCGCGTAGCGGCAGCCGAACTCGGCGAGCATGGACGCGGAGACCTCGCCCGTGTACGCGCCCTTGTCGTGCTGCGAGCAGTCCTGCGCGCCCCAGCGGACATCGCTGCCCGCCAACGCCACGGCCACTTCGCTCAGGTAGGGGAACGGCACGCACACGGCCACGTCGCACACGAAGGGGCGCGCGGCCAGGATGCCTTGCAGCAGCTCGGCGTTGGCCGTGTGCGAACCGTGCATCTTCCAGTTGCCTGCAACGAGCTTCTTGCGCATGTTGTTCATCAGTAGACGTTGTTGATCGAAGGAACCGGCCGGCGCGCGCCCGGCCGCTGCGGAGCAAGCAGGCCAGCCCCTCGGGGGCAGCGAACGCAGCGAGCGGGGCGCATCATGTTCCCCACGCGAGCATCAGCTTGCCGACGTGGCTGCCCTCTTCCATCGCGGCATGGGCGCGCCACGCCTGCTCCGCGGGGAAGACTTCCTGTACGACCGGCTGCACCTGGCGCGTCTCGAGCAGCGGCCACACCTTTTCGCGCAGGGCCGCCGCGATGGCCGCCTTGAACGCGACCGGGCGCGGACGCAGCGTCGAGCCGGTCAGCGTCAGGCGCCTGCGCAGCACCAGGCCGGCGTCGATCTGCGACTTCGTGCCGCCCTGCACCGCGATCAGCACGATGCGGCCGTCCTCGGCGAGGCACGAGACCTCGCGCGCGACATAGTCGCCGGCGACCATGTCCAGCACGACGTCGACGCCCTTGCCGCCCGTGATCTCCAGCGCTCGCGCGGCGAAGTCCTCGGTGCGGTAGTTGACCGCGTGGTCGGCGCCGAGCTCGACGCAGCGGGCGCACTTGTCGTCGGATCCCGCGGTGGCGATGACCCGGGCGCCGAACGCCCGGCCCAGCTGGATCGCGGTGACACCGATGCCGCTGGAGCCGCCCTGCACCAGCAGCCACTCGCCGGGCGCGAGGCGGCCGCGGTCGAACACGTTCGACCACACGGTGAAGAAGTTCTCGGGCAGCGCGGCGGCCTCGACATCGCTGAAGCCCGCGGGCACCGGCAGCATCTGGCCGACCGGCGCCGCGCAATACTCGGCGTAGCCGCCGCCGGCCACCAGCGCGCAGACGCGGTCGCCGACCTCGAAGCCGGCGGCCGCCAGGGCCGCGGCATCGCCGCCGTCGATGACGCCCGCGATCTCCAGGCCCGGGATGTCGGACGCGCCCGGGGGCACCGGATAGTGCCCCTTGCGCTGCAGGACGTCGGGGCGATTGACGCCCGACGCGGTCACGCGCACCACAGCCTCGCCCACGCCCGCGACCGGGCGCGCGCGCACGACGGCGCGCAGCACCTCGGGACCGCCGACTCCGGCGATCTCGATGGCGCGCATCGTCGGCGCGTTGACGTCCTGGCTCACGGGCAGCGCGGGCGGGCTCGCTGGCCGCTTACTGCGGGTCGCGCGGTTCGCGGGGCTCGCGCGATTCGCGGGGCTCGCGGTACTCGCGCGGCTCGCGATCGCCTTGCGGCTCGCGATCCAGCAGCGCCTTCATCGACAGCTTGACGCGGCCCTTCTCGTCGGTCTCGAGCACCTTGACCTTCACGACCTGGCCTTCCTTGAGGTAGTCGGTGACCTTCTCGACGCGCTCGTGCGCGATCTGGCTGATGTGCAGCAGGCCGTCCTTGCCCGGGAGCAGGTTGACCAGCGCGCCGAAGTCCAGGATCTTGGTGATCGGGCCTTCGTAGATCTTGCCGACCTCGACTTCGGCGGTGATCTCCTCGATGCGCTTCTTGGCCTGCGCCGCGCGATCGGCGTCGGTCGACGCGATCGTGATCGTGCCGTCTTCGGCGATGTCGATCTGCGTGCCCGTCTCCTCGGTCAGCGCGCGGATGGTGGCGCCGCCCTTGCCGATCACGTCGCGGATCTTCTCGGGGTTGATCTTCATCACGTACAGGCGCGGCGCGAACTGCGACACCTCGGTGTTGGCGCCGGCGACGGACTCGACCATCTTGCCCAGAATGTGCAGGCGCGCCTCCTTGGCCTGCGCCAGGGCGACCTGCATGATCTCCTTGGTGATGCCCTGGATCTTGATGTCCATCTGCAGCGCGGTGATGCCCTGCGTGGTGCCGGCCACCTTGAAGTCCATGTCGCCGAGGTGGTCCTCGTCACCCAGGATGTCGGTCAGCACGGCAAAGCGCGAGCCTTCCTTGATCAGGCCCATGGCGATGCCGGCCACGTGCGCCTTCAGCGGCACGCCGGCATCCATCAGCGACAGGCAGCCGCCGCAGACCGAAGCCATCGACGACGAGCCGTTCGACTCGGTGATCTCCGAGACGACGCGCACCGAGTACGGGAACTCTTCCTTGGACGGCAGCACGGCGACCAGCGCGCGCTTGGCCAGGCGGCCGTGGCCGATCTCGCGGCGCTTGGGGGAGCCGACGCGGCCCGTCTCGCCGGTGGCGAACGGGGGCATGTTGTAGTGGAGCATGAAGCGCTCGGCGTACTCGCCCGACAGCGCGTCGATGGTCTGCGAGTCGCGCTCGGTGCCCAGCGTCGTGGCGACGACGGCCTGCGTTTCGCCGCGGGTGAAGATGGCCGAGCCGTGGGCGCGCGGCAGCACGCCGGTGCGGATCTCGATGGCGCGCACGGTGCGGGTGTCGCGGCCGTCGATGCGCGGCTCGCCGGCCAGGATCTGGCCGCGGACGATCTTCGCCTCGATGTCGAACAGCAGCGCGTCGACCTTGACCGGATCGACCTTGGTCTCGCCTTCGGCCAGCGCGGCCTGCACTTCGGCCGTGGCCGTGCGCAGGGCCTGGGTGCGGGCCTGCTTGCTGCGGATCTGGTAGGCGCCTCGATCTTGGCCTGGGCCAGCTCGGTGACGCGCGCGATCAGCGCCTCGTCCTTGGCCGGCTGCTTCCATTCGCCGGACTCGAGCCACAGCGGCTTGCCGGCGTCGCGCACGAGTTCATGGATGGCGTTGATGGCGACCTTGCCCTGGTCGTGGCCGAACACCACGGCGCCCAGCATCACGTCTTCGGGCAACTGGTCGGCTTCGGACTCGACCATCAGCACGGCGGCCTCGGTGCCGGCGACGACCAGGTCGAGCTTGGACTCGATGCGCTGGGTCTTGCCCGGGTTCAGGACGTATTCGCCGTTGACGTAGCCCACGCGCGCGGCGCCGATCGGGCCGGCGAACGGGATGCCGGAGATCGCCAGCGCGGCCGACGAGCCGATCATCGCGGCGATGTCGGCGTCGACTTCCGGGTTCAGCGACATCACGTGGATGACGACCTGCACTTCGTTGAAGAAGCCTTCCGGGAACAGCGGGCGGATCGGGCGGTCGATCAGGCGCGAGGTGAGCGTCTCGTGCTCGCTCGGGCGGCCTTCGCGCTTGAAGAAGCTGCCGGGGATCTTGCCGGCGGCATACGTCTTCTCGATGTAGTCGACCGTCAGCGGGAAGAAGTCCTGGCCCGGCTTGGCTTCGCGCTTGGCCACGACGGTGGCGAGCACGACGGTGCCTTCGATGTCGACGACGACGGCGCCGGTGGATTGGCGGGCGATCTCGCCGGTCTCGAGGCGAACGGTGTGCTGGCCCCACTGGAATGTCTTGGTGACCTTGTTGAACATGCTCATGTTGTTCTTTCTCCGATGTTTATGGTGCGCCGTGTCGTGGCGCGGGAGACGGGAGGCTTCCGTTCATTGGCGCGATGCCATTCCAGCGAGATTCGTGCTCCGAACATCGGTGGAATGACACATCGGCCGGCAACGCAACGGGTCGCGCTCCAAACGCAAAGAGCCTGTCCTGGAGGGTTCCAGACAGGCTCTTTTCATGCATCGATGCTTACTTGCGCAGGCCGAGCTTGCCGATCAGGGCGAGGTAGCGGTTGGCGTCCGTCTTCTTCAGGTAGGCCAGCAGGCTCTTGCGCGAGTTGACCATCTTGAGCAGGCCGCGGCGGCCGTGGTGGTCCTTGGCGTGCTGCTTGAAGTGCGGGGTCAGCGCGTTGATGCGGGCGGTCAGCAGGGCGACCTGGACTTCCGGGGAGCCGGTGTCGTTGGCACCGCGCGCGTGGGCGGCGACGATCTCTGCCTTGTTGATGTCAGTCATTGCGGATTTCCTTCATGTTGAACGGAAACCGGCAGCGCTGACCGGGCATGGACCCGGATTCGCAGCCACGCCGCGTCCGCAAGGGGCGGCGGGGCCTGCTCGGTTTCCTTGACGACTTGCGCACCCGAGTGAAACCGACCCGGGGCGTGCTGGATCTGCCCCTGGCGACGTTTCCACACATGGAAGCCGACACCGAGGACAAGCGGCGGATTATAGCCGAAAGCGATCGCCGCCGCCATGCTCGGCCTGGACGTCGCTCGTCCGCGGCCGCCGGCGCCCTGCCCGGCCGCGGCGGATCGTCGGTGCGACCGTGCGGATTTCAATGGCCGCCCGCGAAAAATATCGTCTCTTGAAATGATTCCGGACGATTCCAACTGGGGTGGCATGCGACGCTGAATCGCGCCAACCGGCGGCGAGCATGACGTCGAAGAACCCTTTGAATCCATCCAGGAGTCCCGCCATGTTCATCGTTCCCGTCTCCCGCCGCGCCGCCGTCCGTGCCCGTCATTTCGACCGCCTGTTCGACGACGCCTTCGGCCACATCTTCGCCCAGCCCGCCGCCGATGCCGCGCCGGTGCGCCGCCCCGCCATCGACGTCGCCGAGTCCGACAGCGCCTATGTCGTGACGCTGGACGTGCCGGGCGTCGCCCGCGAGGACGTCAAGGTGTCGATCGACGGCCGCGCCGTGAGCATCGTCGCCGAGGCCCGCGCCGAGACGCCGGCCGCCGACGCGCCCACCGACACGACTGCCGAAGCGCCCAAGGCCGGCGAGCGCGTGATCCTGCGCGAGCGCGCCACCGCCAGCTTCGCGCGCAGCTTCACGCTGCAGTCCGAGATCGACCAGGCCGCGTCGCAGGCCAAGCTGGACAACGGCGTGCTGACGCTGACGCTGGCCAAGCGCAGCCCCGCGACGACGCAACTGACCGTCAACTGAAGTCCCTCGAAGCGCCGGGCGCCCGCCGCCCGGTCTTGCAGCGCCACACCACCGCGGGCGCTGCGCGAGTCCTTCCCGCCTGTGGGCGCGAAGGACTTTTTTTCGTCCGCGCAAGGCAGGCTTCGTAGGCCTGCCCCGCATCAGCTCACGCCTGCGCCAGCGGCCAGCGCGGCTTCACGTCGAACGCATAGTCCCGCCTGGCCTGCGACGGATCGCGCTGCAGGCGCAGTGCGCCGGCCAGCGCGATCATGGCGCCGTTGTCGGTGCACAGCGCGAGCTCGGGGTAGTGCACGCGCAGGCCGCGCCGCGCCGCGACGCCGTCCAGGTGCTCGCGCAGCCGCGTGTTGGCGCCGACGCCGCCGGCCACGACCAGGCGCGACAGCCGCGTCTCCTGCAGCGCGCGCAGCGACTTCTTCACGAGCACCTCTACGATGGCCGCCTGCGTGCTGGCGGCCAGGTCGGCGCGCTGCCGGTCGGTCGGCTCCGGGCCGAACTTGCGCATCGCGGTCATCACGGCCGTCTTCAATCCGGCGAACGAGAAGTCGAGGTCGCCGCTGTGCAGCAGCGGACGCGGCAGCGCGA
>DATCRO010000655.1:0-2005 GCA_036569025.1 Burkholderiaceae bacterium | reverse complement strand
GCGCAACCACGTGACGCTGCGCATCGAGCCGGGCGCGACGCTGCGCGGCAGCCAGGACGACGCGGACTACCCGTTCCTGAACCCGCCCGTGGCCAACACGCAGCTGGCCGACACCCGCCACGCGCTCGTCTATGCCGAGAGCGCCACCGGCGTGCATGTCGAGGGCGGCGGCACGATCGACGGCAACGCCGACATCGAGAAGTGGCGCGGGATGTCGCGCCCCGAGGGCCAGCGGCCGATGGCGATCTACACGGCGCTGTCCAAGGACGTCACCATCGAGGGCGTGACCGTGCGCGACGCCGGCGTCTGGGCGGTGGTCAACATGCAGGTCGAGCACCTCGTCATCCGCGGCATCACGGTCGATTCGCCGCACGGGCCGACGCACGACGGCATCGACGTGGTCGACGGCCACGACGTGCTGATCGAGGACAACACGATCAACGCCGGCGACGACGGCATCTGCCTCAAGAGCGGCAGCACCAAGGGCCTGAGCCACGTCGTCGTGCGCCGCAACCACGTGCGCGGCGCGGGCGTGGCCAACGGCCTGAAGCTGGGCACGGCCACGGTGGGACCGATGCGCGACATCGTGTTCGAGGACATCCGCGTCGAGAACGCGCAGGCCGCCGCGATGGCGGTCGAATCGGTCGACGGCGGCGAGGTGTCGGACGTGACGTTCCGCCGCGTCACGGCGTCCGACGTCGGGACACCGTTCTTCGTGCTGCTGGGCGCGCGCGGCAAGGCGGGCACGGGCGCGATCCATGACATCCGCTTCGAGGCGATCCGTGCCGCGAACCTGCGCTATCCCTGGGGCGCGCTGCTGTCCGGCGCGCCGGCCGACGCCGCGGGCCGCCACGACCTGCGCGCGATCACCTTCGACGACGTCGACATCACCTGGCGCGGCGCCGGCGGCGCGGCCGGCCCGCACGTGTTCGGCAGCGGCGCGGTCGACACCGCGCGCTTCCCCGTGTATGCCGGCGGGTATCCCGACGCCAAGTTCATCTTCGCCACGCCCAGCGACAAGTCCGAAGTGACCTACTACGCGCTGCCCGGCTACGCGTTCTTCGTGCGCGACGCGCGCGGCGTGCGCTTCGGGCGCTGCCGCGCGGCCGTCGACGGCGTCGAGCGCCGCGACGCGATCGCGCGCAACGACGCGGAGGTCAGCGGGACGTGCTCGCCGGCGCGCTGAGCCATCCGGTTCATCCGGACGCTTGCGGACGGCGCCGCGCCGCCGAAGCCACCTGCCTTGGAGCGGGCGCCTGCCGATTCAGTCCTGCCTGGCGCGCCGGCTGCGCAGCAGGCCCAGCGTGAGCACGCCCAGCGCCAGCAGCATCGCAGGCGTCGGCTCGGGCACGGCCGGCGCGTAGGTGCTCGCGATGGCGGTGAACGTGCCGTCGGCGTTCAGCACGTCGTAGCCGCCGGTCTGCGCGAAGGCGGTCGCGCCGGTGTGCAGGAAGAAGAACGACGAGCTCTCGCCGGCGTCGACGTTCGATGCGAACAGGAAGTTGATGTCGCCCTGGGGGTAGGAGCCCGGGTTGAACAGGCGGCCCGTCGTCGCGCCGACGCTGCCGCTGCCGTCGATGCGCCAGTCGGCATCGGTCATGTAGCCATAGCCGAAGTCCGTCAGCCGCAGGGCCTCGATGCCGGAGCCGCTGCCGGAGCCCGGGTCGACCACGACGCGCCAGTAGAAATCCAGCGTTCCGGTGGCCGTCTCGCGCACGACGCGGTTCTGCACGTAGCCGGTGACGCCGTCGAGCGAGAACGGCGTGTCGGTATCGGCGAGCACGGTGCCGGCGAGCTCGGGCCGCGCGGCGGAGGTGGTGCCGGCCAGCGGCGTGTCGAGGAAGTTCTGGCCTGAGAAGCCGTTGTCCAGGGCGACGGCGCGGGCGCTCGTCGCGACGCCGCCAAGCAGCAGCGACGTCAGGAGGGCGAGGGCGGACAGGGCCGGACGGCTCGATGGGATCATGGGGACTCCGTGGGTGTCTTGTTGGAGTCCTCACGGTAGGCC
>DATCRO010000654.1:0-6650 GCA_036569025.1 Burkholderiaceae bacterium | reverse complement strand
ACCCGGCGATCCTTGGCCAGGCAGGCAATCGTCGTGGCGTCCTTGTCGGTGCCGGGGCATTCGTCCTTCGCGGTCGCGGGCATGCGGTTGCCGATGCCGACGGCGAGGACCCTGTCCGCCCGGAGGCCCGACCTCAGGAGCGCTTCGCGCACGGCCTCGGCGCGCGCCTGCGACAGGCGGGTGTTGTAGGCCGCACCCCCGATCCGGTCAGTGTGTCCGATCACGATGACCTGCGCGACGTGGCTGTCCCTGAGCTGCGCCGCGAAATCCGCGATCTCGCGTTCGCTCTTCGGGTTGAGCGCCTTGGACTTGTACTCGAACAGCGAGTCGGCCGCGAAGACCTTGCGTTCGACGCCTTTCGCGTCGGGGCCCAGCACGATCACCGTGGGGCCTGCCGGCGGCGATGCGGCACGCAACCACCGGACGGTCAGGACCACGCAGCCGAACAGCGCGAACAGCACCAGCAGCGGCGCCAGGCGCAGCGCCACGGCCTCGATCCATTTCAGGAAGACCTCGGGCCAGCCGGATGCCTTCTTGTCGGCCGGCATCTACTTGTCCTTGCCGGACTCGCCGGACTGCGCCTTGTCCTGCGCCACCTGCGAGCCGAAGTAGAAGCCGATCACCGACGACAGCAGGGTCACGATGGGCCCCAGCATGACGTCCAGCAGGTTCTTGAGATGCTCGAAGCGCTTGTCGGCGATGGCCGGATCGACGTCATAGAGCACCACGACGAACGCCAGGCCGACGACGACGCAGAGCAGCACCAGCAGCCAGATGGTGATCGTCTCGCGCATGCCGCGCTGGGAACGCTTGTCGCTCGAGGCCGCGTCGCCGACCGGCGCCACCTCCTCCGTGTCGACGCTCCAGCCGGCCTGGGGCCCGGTCGCCATCGCCCGGCCTTGCCTGGGTCAGCGGACGGAGGTGGGCGCGCGTGCGGGCAGGTGCTCGGTCGCGATCTGCACGACCGGCGAGCGGTTGGCGTCGGCCGAGACCACCGCGTAACCTGCGTTGGTCTGGTTCACCGCCCACTTGTAGACCGCCAGCGCCTCCCGGCCGATGTCATTGGCCGACAGTTGCGTCCCGGGCGGGTTGCCGTTGATCTTGTTGATCTGCTCGTTGATCTGGTCGATCACCGATTGCGGAACGTTGAGGCGGAGTTCGGGCATCGCATTCTCCATTGGATAAATCATCCGTGATTCGTCCAATATTACTCCAAAACCAACCGGCAGACAAAGGGGCGACATCGACCGGCCCGGTCACGCCCCGGGCCCGATTCCGCGCCGCTCAGGCCTTGCGCGGGGTGCGCGGGCCGGTGACCTTGATGGCCTTGCGCGGCTTGTTCTCGGCAGGGGCGGCAGGTGCCGCCTCGGCGTTGGCGGCGACGAAGGCGTCGGTGGCGTCCGGCACGGCGCCCTCGGCGGCCGCGGGCTTGTCGTCGTCCTTGATGACGCGCGAGTAGGGCGCCAGGATGTTGACGAGCTGGCCGTAGACCTTCGGGTTGCCGGCGACGACCTCGCGCTGGTACAGGAAGTCGGCCTCGCCGCTGAAGTTGCCGATCAGGCCGCCGGCTTCCGTGATGACCAGCGAGGCGGCGGCGATGTCCCACGGGCTCAGCCCGGTCTCGAAGAAACCGTCGTAGTAGCCCGCGGCCACGTAGCACAGGTCCAGCGAGGCCGCGCCAGGGCGGCGCAGGCCGGCGCACTGCTGCGAGATCTCCTCGAACATCTTCATGTAGCGCTTGAAGTTGTCGCCCTTGCGGAACGGGAAGCCCGTGCCGATCAGCGAGTCGGCCAGGCGCAGGCGCTTGGAGACGCGGATGCGGCGGTCGTTGAGGAAGGCGCCGCGGCCGCGCGAGGCGTAGAACAGGTCGTTGCGGTTCGGGTCGTAGACCACGGCCTGCTGCACCACGCCGCGCCAGGCCAGCGCGATCGAGACCGCGTAGACCGGGAAGCCGTGGATGAAGTTGGTGGTGCCGTCCAGCGGGTCGATGATCCAGACGAACTCGCTGTCCTTGGCGCCGAGCTCGCGGCCCGATTCCTCGGCCAGGATGCCGTGGCCCGGATAGGCCTGGAGGATGGTCTCGACGATGACCGCTTCCGCATGCTTGTCGACCTCGGTGACGAAGTCGTTCACGCCCTTCTGTTCCACCTGCACCTTGTCCACGTCGAGCGACGCCCTGTTGATGATCGCCCCCGCCGCGCGAGCGGCCTTGACGGCAATGTTGAGCATCGGGTGCAGGTTCGTGGACATGGGACGATTCCTGAAAAGGTGACGCCAGCGGCGGCTCCGCAGGGGGAGCGCCGGCGAGGGCGGAAGAGGGCGGCAGCGACGAAAGAGCGGGCGGATGCCGGGCGGCGGTCGACGCAAGCGACGGCGGCGCGACAATGCGCAATCCTCCATTCTATCCGGCCCGGCCCCGCGAAGTCACGCGCCCGCCCGTGCCGTCCACTTGCCACGGTGCAGTTCTTGACGGATCCGACGCGCTTCATCCTGGTCGACACCAGCCATCCCGGCAATGTCGGCGCCTCCGCCCGCGCCATGAAGGTGATGGGCTTTTCCGACCTGGTGCTGGTGACGCCGCGCTTTGCCGACGTGCTGACGCAGCCCGACGCGATCGCGATGGCGTCCGGCGCCACCGACATCCTCGAGCGCGCCCGCATCGTCGACACGCTGGACGAGGCGCTCGCCGGCACCACCTTCGCCTGCGCCACCGCGATGACGCCGCGCGACTTCGGCCCGCCCACGCGCGCGCCGCGCGAGGCCTTCGCCGAGCTGGCGCGCACCGACCATCGCGTCGCGTTCGTGTTCGGAGGCGAGCGCTTCGGGCTGTCCAACGAGCATGTCTACGCCTGCCACGTCTGCATCAGCATCCCGACCCAGCCGGAGTACGGATCGCTCAACCTCGCGCAGGCCGTGCAGCTGCTGTCCTACGACTGGCGCCAGGCGCTCGGCGGCTTTCCCGTCGTCGAGCGCACGCGGACGCCGGACCAGGCCGACGCCGCCGCCGTGCGCGGCCTGCTGGGCCACTGGCGCGAGATGCTCGTGGAGATCGACTTCCTCGACCCGGCGGTGCCGCGCAAGCTGATGGCGCGGCTGCACCAGCTCGTCAACCGCGCGCAGGTGACCACCGAGGAAGTGCACATCCTGCGCGGCATCGCGCGCCAGGTCCAGAAGCTGCGCCGCAGCGGGCGCTGAAGCTCACGCCGCGTGGCGCTCGGCCGCGACGCCGGCGGCGGGCAGCGCGACGACGGCCTCGATCGGGGCGGTTGCGCGCCTGGACAGGCGCTTGCGGATGGCCGCGACGACGGCCGGCACCGCGCGCATCGGCGGCGACTCGACCCAGCGCTGGCTGGCCCAGGCGATCGCCAGCACCACCGGCACCAGCCCGGCGAGCATCAGGCCGCACTCCCGGTCGGTCAGGTGCACGGCGCGCTCGTCGCCGACCACCAGCTTGAACACCGCGTAGAGCACGATGCCGTGCAGCAGGTACAGGCTGTAGGCCCAGCTGCCCAGCGCCTGCGGCAGGCGCCAGTTCAGGATGCCGAACAGGTCGTTGCCGCACGCCACCGCCGCCAGCGAGAACGCCAGCAGCAGCAGCGGCACGGGCGCGTAGATGGTGTGGAACTCCAGGATCGCGACGGTCATCCCCAGCATCGCGGCGGCGGCGCAGGCGCGGTGGCGCAGCACCCCGGCCAGGCGCGGGATGCGCATGGCCTGGGCCACGGCCAGGCCCCCCGCGAAGGGCACGCAGTAGACCGGATCGGCGTCCGACACCGCCAGCCCGATGGCGCCGGCCAGGCCCAGCGCGAGCGTCGTCAGCGGCATCTTCACGCGCAGCGGCAGCGCCAGCAGGGGCAGCAGCGCGTAGAAGGCGCATTCGTAGGGCAGCGTCCACGTGACGACGGCCGTCACGGTCGGCGTGGCGAAGTAGCCGTCGATGGCGGGCATGCCCAGGATGGAGAAACCCAGCCACGCGAGGCACTCACCGAGGATGTCGGACCAGGAGAACCTGACGATGGACGTGCCGGCGCCGTCGATGCGGTGCAGGGTCGCCCAGGCGATGGCGGCGAACATCAGCGCCATCGCGAGCCAGTAGGCCGGCCCCAGGCGCAGCAGGCGCGAGACGTAGAGCTTGAGCCAGTCCAGGCCGCGGCCGCGGGCGTCGAGCAGGCGGCCGTAGAACAGCGTCGCGGTGAGCATGAAGAACAGCACGACGCGGCTTTCGCCGAACTGGTGCCAGACGTCGGCATCGATCCAGCCGAATCCGCGTCCATAGCGGCTCCAGAGGAACGAGTGGTGCATGAACACGCCGAAGGCCAGGAGCCCGCGGAAGCCCTGCAGCGCGGCGTGGCGCGAGGACTCGGGTGGACCCGAGGCGGCGGGCTTGGCCGCGCGCGCAGGCAGCAGGCGCGCGAGCGCCGCAAAGGCGACGCCCACGACGACCACGGCCGCGACGAGATACAGGTTGGCGAACGGCAAGAATCCCTCTCCCTCTCCTGGCGGCACCTTCTGCGAGGCGGCCTGTCCAGTATTCCGATGCTTCGTGACCAATGTCCGGTTCATCGAAGGTTCGTGACATTAGACCCGATCCCGGCGTGGTATGGCCGCGCAGTTGTAAGTGGAGCGCCCCAGACTGTCTTCGTCCTGTCCGGCATCACGCAGCTGTCCCCGCCCTGTCGCAGATCTGACGCCGCCCTGCGCGCCCGCTTGGACCGCCTGGCGATGGGGCGATCCCGGCCCCGGCCGGCGATGCGGCGGGGCTGCCGATACACTCCCCGTTCCCTTCCGATTCCACGAGCCGCGAGACTGCCCGCAATGTTCGATCGCCTGCGTGAAGACATCACCACCATCCTCGAGCGCGACCCCGCCGCGCGCTCGCGCCTGGAGGTGCTGCTCTGTTACCCGGGCCTGCACGCGCTGGTCTGGCATCGCCGCGCCAAGTGGTTCTGGACGCACGGCATGCACGTGGCCGGACGCTTCCTGTCGCACCTGGGGCGCTTCTTCACCGGCATCGAGATCCACCCCGGGGCGACTATCGGCCGGCGTGTCTTCATCGATCACGGCATGGGCGTGGTCATCGGCGAGATGGCCGAGATCCACGACGACTGCACCATCTACCAGGGCGTGACGCTGGGCGGCACCTCGCTGGTCAAGGGCGCCAAGCGGCATCCGACGCTGGAGGCGGGCGTGATCATCGGCGCCAACGCCAGCGTGCTGGGCGGCTTCACCGTCGGTGCCGGCGCCCGCGTGGGCTCGGGCGCGGTCGTCACGCGTCCCGTGCCGGCCGGCGCCACCGCGGTGGGCAACCCGGCCCGCATCATCGCCGCCGAGACCGACGCGGCGCGCGAGGCCACCGCCGCGCGCCTGGGCTTCTCGGCCTACGGCGTGACGCAGGGCGACGATCCGATCGCGCAGGCAATGAAGGGCCTGATCGACAACGCGTCGGCGCACGAGCACCAGATCGCGCTGTTGTGGACCGCCATCGAGCGCGTGCTGGCCGAAGGCCTGGCGCAGGCCAGGGACTGCGTGCCCACCGACGCCCAGGTCGACGAGAAGTTCGACGCCGAAGGCCTGAGCCGCCTGGTCAAGTAGCGCGCTGCGAGATCGACCATCTCGTGGTCACGGCGCCGTCGCTCGAAAGCGGCGCCGATCATGTGAGGTCGGTCGTCGGCGTCGCCTCCGCGGGCGCCGGCCTGTCCGCGGCCGACATCGCGACGCCCGCGGGCGTGCGCCGGCTCGGCTGAGCGCTACTTCAGCCAGGACGCCGGCAGCAGCGCACCGAGCGCGCGGTGCCAGCTGCCCTCGACCTCGATCTTCACCGGCGCGCTCCACGGCGTCTTGAAGCCGTCGGGCTCGACGAAGCGGTAGCGCGCGAAGTACGTCCCGGCGGCGGGGCGCGGCAGGCGGGTGCCGGGCGTCTCGTAGTCGCCGCGCCTGACGACCTGCCGGAAGCCGGCGTCGCTGGCCAGTTCGGCCTCCGCGCGATCCTCGGGCCGGCCGCCCCAGCGCAGCTCGATGGCGGCACCGTCGGGGCTCACCTGGCCCAGGGGCGCGCGCGGGGTGGGGCGCAGCACGAGGGCCTGCGGCTCGCTCCAGGCGCCGCGGCGGCCGT
This sequence comes from Burkholderiaceae bacterium, assembly GCA_036569025.1. Classification (GTDB taxonomy): domain Bacteria; phylum Pseudomonadota; class Gammaproteobacteria; order Burkholderiales; family Burkholderiaceae_C; genus Scleromatobacter. The sequence goes on along the minus strand of DATCRO010000654.1, from coordinate 538 downwards.
CGGCCGCCACGCTCTGCACGCGCCACCAGTACAGGCCGTCGGCGGCACCGAAGGCGGAGTCGGTCGGGTGGAAGACGGCCGTCTCGCCGCTGACGTGCTCGTCGTGCAGCGCGAGATCCGTGAACTTCGCGTCGCGCGCGACCTCCACGACGAAGGCGGCGGCGTCGGGGTTGTGCGTCCAGCGCAGCGTGACGTCGCCCACCGGCCGCTTGCCGCCGGCCGGCGGCTCGGTGAGGAAGGGCGCCTCGGGCCGGGCCAGCAGCCGGAAGTCGCGCACCGCGTCCAGGCCCTCGAGGCCTTCGGGGCTGATGGCGCGCACGCGCAGGTGCCAGGTGCCGTCGGCCAGTTGCGGGATGTAGACGTCGTCGCCCGAGTCGAAGTGCTGGTCGTACTGGATGTGGTCGAACGCGGCGTCGTCGGCCACCTGCACGCGCACGCGCAGCACGCCGGGCGCGGGGAACCTGATCGGCAGGTGGTCGAACTGCGCCGGCACGGCCGACAGGTCGGGCGCCGGCGGCAGCGGCAGCACCACCGGCTT
>DATCRO010000653.1:0-2198 GCA_036569025.1 Burkholderiaceae bacterium | reverse complement strand
CTCCAGCGCGTGGCCGCGGTCGGGCTCCAGCCAGCGCGCCAGCGCGACGCGGTCGACGCGGTAGCTCAGCACCGCCGGCGGCGCGCCGACGGCCGACGCCAGCGCGGGCGCGACGGGCTCGGGGCTGTCGACCAACCACACCTTCTGGAGGCGGTCGCGCTCGGCGCCCATCATCTCGCGCAACTGGCGCTGCAGGAACAGGTTGCGCTCGCAGTCCTTGCCGCAGCTCGCGGGCGCGACGACCACCAGCAGCCACTGGCCCTTCAGCGTGGTCAGCGGCACCGAGCGGCCGTCCATGTCCTGCGCCGGCAGCGCCTCGAGCGAAGGCAGCGGGCGCTGCGGCTCGACCAGCGTGGCGTAGTTCGTGCGGCCGCCCGGGCGGATGACGTAGTACGTGAAGTACGACGCGATCACCGGCAGCGCGCAGATGGCCAGGATCACCAGCATCATGATGCGGCCGCGCCGGCTCTGCGCCGCCGGGTAGTCGCGCATGGGCGCGGGGGTGCCGTGCAGCGTGAAGGTCATGGATTCCGGGCCGGTGGCCTTGGGGTCGTCGGGCGGCGTCGGTTTCATCGGGGAGCAGGATCGTCGGCGCGGGCGCCAGGCGGGAAATCGGAATCGTCGGGCGAGCGGCGGCGCGGGCGGATGAATTGCAGCCACACCCACAGGCCGAGGAACGCCACGCTCATCGCGAACCACTGCGTGGCATAGCCGTAGTGGGTGGCGATGCTCACGCCGGCGGTCGGCGCGGGCCAGTTGCGGCGCAGGCCGTCGCCGGCATTGTCGGCGTTGGCATCCTCGAACACCGTGACGGGACGCAAGGCCAGGCCCGACTCCGCGCTGAACGGCGCCAGCTCGAGATTTTGCCGGACCGCGCCGCCGCGTCCGTGCCCGACCTCGAACCAGTGCGAAGGCCACGGCGCGACATGCCCGTGCAGCGTGACAGGGCCGATTGGCGTGGGCACCGGCGGCGCCTTCGTCGGATCGGCCGGATCGCTGGCGACCCAGCCACGCTGCACCACGACGGCGCCGCCGTCGGGCAGGCGCAGCGGCGTCAGCACGTAGAAGCCCGCGCGCTCGTCCATCGTGCGGTTCATCAGGAAGATGGTATGCGCCGCGTCCCACTGCCCGGACAGCGTGATGTGGCGTTGCCACTGCTGCTCGCCCGTGGCCGCGTCGCGCGCGAGCGCCGTGCCAGGCATCGGCGGCAGGCCGCCGCGCTCGGCCACCAGGGCCTCGTACGCGAGCTTGGCGTGCGCGCGCGACAGCTGCCAGCGGCCCAGCTGCGCCGTCAGCGATGCACACGCCAGCGCGACGACGAACCAGACGATGCGCGAGCGCAGGCTGCCCGCGCCCCGCCGCGGAGGGGAGGAACCCGCGGGCGCCGGCGCGGGGTCGGTGGAATAATCGTTCGTCATGAAATTCGTGATCGTCGGGTTCCTGGTGCTCGTGCTGGCCGCGTTGGCCGGCGCCGGGCTGTTCATGCTGCGCCGCGGCCCGGACGACGGATCGGCTGACAAGCGCATGGCCCGCGCCCTCGCGATCCGCGTCGCATTGTCCGTCACCCTGTTCCTGCTGATCCTGCTGGCCTGGAGCCTGGGCTGGATCCATCCGAAGGGCATCCCGGTCGGAACCTGACTTTCGACGCGGCAGCCGCCGCGTGGTTCCGCTCTCCTCAAACGACGACGCCGCCCGAGATTCCGAGGCGGCGTCTCTCCTGCCGGGACAGCACCGAGCTTCGTAGGGCGGGTTAGCCGCAGGCGTAACCCGCCGGCCGGCCAGTCGCGACGTCCACGAACGGCGGGTGACGCCCGTGGCTGACCCGCCCCCTACGGATTCAAAGCCAGTAGACCACGGCGTACAGGCCCAGCCACACGACGTCGACGAAGTGCCAGTACCACGCCGCGCCTTCAAAGCCGAAGTGGCGCTTGGGCGTGAAGTGCCCCTTCTGCAGGCGCAGCGTGATGAAGAACAGCATCAGCATGCCCACGAACACATGCAGGCCGTGGAAGCCCGTGAGCATGAAGAAGGTCGAGCCGTAGGTGCCCGAGCTGAGCTTGAGGTTGAGCTCGGTGTAGGCATGGTGGTACTCGTAGGCCTGCAGGCACACGAAGATGAAGCCCAGCGCGACCGTCATCCACATGAAGGCAATGGTCTTGCCGCGGTTGCCGGCGATCAGCGCGTGGTGCGCAATGGTC
>DATCRO010000652.1:0-9086 GCA_036569025.1 Burkholderiaceae bacterium | reverse complement strand
ACTTTACGAGGCGCGCAAGCCCGGTTGACCGCGGCCGGGCAGGATCGCCTGCAATGACTCGTTATGCCCGGACTCCCGCAGGCCCCGCCGGCACCTCGCCGCGGCGTCGCGCGCGGCTTCCGCGGGCGGGGTCCGACGGGGCGTCCACGCGCTGACCGGCGCGCGCCCATCCACTCCCACCTCGACGCGGCCTCCCGCCGCCAGCGAACGACCCCATGACATCCTTCGACGCAATCGGTTACGCTCCCAGCGCGCAGGGCGTCCGCCCTGTCGCTTCTTCCTCGCGGAACGCCCACGCCTCCATGACCAATCCGCACCTCTTGCTGATCGACGACGATGCCCGCCTGACGCGCATGGTCGGCGACTACCTGTGCACCCAGGGCTTCGACGTCGACACCGCCGGGACGCTGGCCGACGGCCGCATGCGCCTGGCCGCGGGCTCGTACGACGCGCTCGTCCTCGACCTGATGCTGCCCGACGGCGACGGCCTCGATTTCACGCGCGAGTTGCGCGGCCAGCCGGCCACCCGCCGCCTGCCGCTGATGATGCTGACGGCGCGCGGCGAGCCCACCGACCGCATCGTCGGCCTGGAGCTCGGCGCCGACGACTACCTGCCCAAGCCCTTCGAGCCGCGCGAACTGCTGGCGCGCGTCAAGGCGCTGCTGCGCCGCGCCAGCCCCGAGCCGGTCAACGAGGAAGTCCTGCGCTTCGGCAAGCTGGAGATCGACCTCGGTGCCCACGAGGCGCGCCTGGACGGCGTGCGCTGCGACCTCACCAGCCACCAGTTCGACCTGCTGGTGGTGCTCGCGCGCAGCCCCGGCCGCGTGCTGAGCCGCGACCAGATCATGGACGCGCTCAAGGGCCACCCGCTGGAGGCCTTCGACCGCTCGATCGACGTGCACATCTCGCGCATCCGCAGCGTGATCGAGGAAGACCCGAAGAACCCCAAGCGCGTGCTGACGGTGCGCGGCTCGGGCTACCTCTTCGCCCGCAAGCAGGACGCCTGACGACGCCTTCTACGCAAGCTCCAGCAGCTCGCGTGGCCGTATATTCGAGCTCTCGGGAAGCGAGGGTCACCACCCGAGCCGAGCCGAGCTCCCCCTCGGGGAGCAGCGACCGGAGGGAGCGTGAGGGCTCCATGTCTCCGGCGCTTTTTCGTTTCTGACTCTGCTGAAGGCTCGTCTTGCGTTCGCTCTACCTGCGCATCTGGCTCACCGTGATCGTCACGCTGGCGCTGTTCGCCGGCGCGTCGGGCTGGCTCGTGCAGCGCCACCTCGACCAGGAGCACGCGCGCAACCAGGCCGCGCTGACCGAGCGCATCGCGGCCTGGGGCGACCTGATCCAGCGCTCGCTGCCCGCCGCCGCAGCGCCGCCGGACGTGCAGGCCGAGGCCTTGCGTGACTGGTCGCAGCGCCTGCGCGTGCCGATGGCGCTGGAGGACGAGCAGGGCCACCGCATCGCCGCCTCCGACTCGTTCGTGCGCCGCGAGGCCGACAAGGCGCTGATGCACGTGGCGATCTACCAGATCAAGCTGGACGACGGCCGCTCGCTGTACGTGATGCGGCCCAACATGCTCAAGCCGCCAGGCGGCAACGACCCGGCGATGCCGCCCGACGAGGACATCGGCAACTTCGGCACCGAGCACCACCCGCAGGCGACCGAGCGGAGCGGGCCCCCGGCGTTCCTGTTCCCCGGCGTCGTGCCGCGCGGCGTGTCGCCCGGCCTGAGCCTGCTGGCGCTGCTGGTCGTGCTGTTCATGGCCATCGCGATCGGCGCCTATCCGTTCGTGCGCCGCCTCACGCGCCGGCTCGAGACGCTCAAGCGCGGTGTCGAGGCCTTCGGCCAGGGCAAGCTCGATCGGCGCGTGGAAGTCGAGGGCCGCGACGAGGTCGCCACGCTCGCGTCCAGCTTCAACCAGGCGGCCGAGCGCATCGAGGCGCTGGTGCGGTCCAACAAGAGCCTGCTCGCCAACGCCAGCCACGAGCTGCGCTCGCCGCTGGCGCGCCTGAAGATGGCCACGTCGCTGATGTCCGATCCGGCGGTCTCCGAGCGCGAGCGCGAACACCTGCGCGCCGAGATCGGCACCGACATCGCCGAGCTCGACGGCCTGGTCGACGAGGTGCTGCTCGCCAGCCGCCTCGAGGCCGCGTCGGAGCCGACCAACCTCGAGAGCGTCGACCTGCTCGCGCTCGCGGTGGAGGAGGGCGCGCGCGTCGATGCCAGCGTCGAGGGCGCGCCGGCCTGCGTCAAGGGCGAGGAGCGGCTGCTGCGGCGCGCGCTGCGCAACCTGCTCGAGAACGCGCGTCGCTACGGCGGCGGGCAGATCCGCGTCGACCTCGAGGACAAGGCCGCGGCCGGCATCGAGATCCGCGTGTCCGACAACGGCCCCGGCGTGCCCGACGCATTCCGCGAGCGCATCTTCGAGCCGTTCTTCCGCCTGCCGGGCCACGCGGAGCGTGCGGGCGGCGTCGGGCTGGGCCTGGCGCTGGTGCGACAGATCGTGGAGCGCCACCACGGGCGCATCCGCTGCGTCCGGCCGCCCGAGGGCGGCGGCTGCTTCGTCATCAGCCTGCCGGCGTCGATCGCGGCCTGAGTCGCTGCGCCGGGCCGGCGGCCGGCCTGCGGCGCGCTCAGGATCTCGCCGGCGCGGCGGCGTCCAGCTGGGCGGGATCGGGATGATCCTCGCCGGTGGCCTTGTGCGCCCGCTCGGCGTACTTGTTGAAGCGCCACGCCTTGGCGTCGAGCGTGATGCGGCGCCAGACGGCGCGCTTCTGGCCGGGCGACATCGCCGTCCAGTGCTGCACCTCGTCGAAGGTGCGGCCGCAGCCTTTGCACTCGTGGTCGCCCTGCGACGTGGAGCAGATCGCGATGCACGGCGCGTCGGGCGTCGACGCGTACCACTCCAGCCAGGCCTCGCGCGCCACCGCGGGCAGCGTGAACTCGTCGGCCTCGTGCTCGCGGTAATAGACCATCAGCGCGTAGACCTCGGCCAGCGCCAGCACCTGCGGGCACGCCGTGATGCCGTCGGGCGACGGGAACTGCGCGCGCCACCAGTTGATGGCGGACTCGATGTCGGTGATGTGGATGCCGGCCATGGCGATCGGGAGGATGGGGGCGTCGGCGGCGGAGTTCAATACGAGAGTCCCATGACGTCGCGGACGTCCTTCATCGTCTGGCGCGCGACGGTGCGCGCGCGCTCGGTGCCCATCTCGACGATCCAGTGCACCTGCTTGGGGTTGGCCAGGTACTGCTGCGCGCGCTCGCGCCAGGGCCGCTGCTCGCGCAGGATGGCGTCGATGACCGGCTGCTTGCAGTCCAGGCAGCCGATGCCCGCGGTGGTGCAGCCGTCGTGCGCCCACTGCTGCGTGGCCGCGTCGGAATAGACCTTGTGGAACTGCCAGACGGGGCAGCGCGCCGGGTCGCCGGCGTCCGTGCGGCGCACGCGCTGCGGGTCGGTCGGCATCCTGCGGATCTTGGCCTCGACCTGCGCGGGCTCCTCGCGCATCTCGATCGCGTTGCCGTAGCTCTTGCTCATCTTCTGGCCGTCGAGGCCGGGCAGCTTCGTCACTTCCGTGTGCAGGGCCTGCGGCTCGTGCAGCACGCTGCGGCCGCTGCCCTTGAGATGGCCCAGCAGCAGTTCGGCGTCCTCGCTGCTCAGGTGGCCGGCGTGGGCGCGGACCAGCGCCTCGCCGTTGCCGAGCGCGGCGACGTCGCCGTCCTGCCCGAACTGGCGCCGCTGGCGCTCCAGCAGGTCGCGCTGCTCCGGCGGCAGCTTGGCGAGCGCGGCGGCCACCTGGGCCTCGAAGCGCGGCGAGCGGCCGTACAGGTGGTTGAACCGGCGCGCCACCTCGCGCGTGAGCTCGACGTGCGAGTCCTGGTCCTCGCCCACCGGCACGTACGCGGCCTTGTAGATCAGGATGTCGGCCGCCTGCAGCAGCGGGTAGCCGAGGAAGCCGTAGGTGGCCAGGTCGCGGTCCGACAGGTGCTCGATCTGATCCTTGTACGTCGGAACGCGCTCGAGCCAGCCCAGCGGCGTGCCCATCGCCAGCAGCGTGAACAGCTCGGCGTGCTCGGGCAGGCGGCTCTGGATGAAGATCGTGCACAGGTCGGGGTCGAGGCCGGCGGCGATCCAGTCGATCACCATGTCGTAGACGTTGCGCTCGATGACGTCGCGATCCTGGTAGTGCGTGGTGAGCGCGTGCCAGTCGGCCACGAAGAAGAAGCTGTCGTACTCGTGCTGCAGCCGCACCCAGTTCTTCAGGGCGCCGTGGTAGTGGCCGAGGTGCAGGGCGCCGGTGGGGCGCATGCCGGACAGGACGCGGGCTCGCATGGGAATCTCGAAATGGGCGCTCGGGGAGGGCGATTGTAGTGAGCGTGGACCATGCCCCCGGGGGCGGAATGTCGGGTTGTCCCTTAGAATGTCGCCCCATGAAACGAATCGCGGTCCTGATATCGGGTCAGGGCTCGAACCTGGGAGCGATCGTGCGCGCCTCCCAGGCCCAGGACTGGCCGGGCCGCGTGGTCGCCGTCATCAGCAACCGCGCCGACGCGCGCGGTCTCCAGTTCGCACAGAACCACGGCATCGCCACCGCGGTGCTGGACCACAAGGCCTACATCGACCGCCCGGCTTTCGACGCCGCGCTGGCCGAGACCATCGACGGCTTCGCGCCCGACCTCGTCGTGCTGGCCGGCTTCATGCGCATCCTGACGCCGCAGTTCGTGGCGCGCTACGAAGGCCGCATGCTCAACGTGCACCCGTCGCTGCTGCCGTCGTTCTCCGGCCTGCACACGCATCGCCGGGCGCTCGAGGAAGGCTGCAAGGTGCACGGCGCGACGGTGCATTTCGTCAGCGCCGAACTCGACCATGGCCCGATCGTCGCCCAGGCCGTGGTGCCGGTGCTGGCGGGCGACGACGAGGCGACGCTCTCCGCGCGCGTGCTCGCGGCCGAGCATGTGCTCTACCCGCGCGCCGTCCGCTGGTTCCTGGAAGGCGCGCTCGAACTGAAGGACGGCCGCGTGACGCATCGCGGCCACGAGCCGCAAGGCTGGCTGGCCGAACCGGCCGCCTGACTCTCCCGCGTGGGCGCACGAGCGCCCGCGCACGACGTTTTTTTTCCCCGCTCCAGCGGCGCACGGTGCGCCGTCCGGGCTTCATTTCAGCGACAGCCGCGAAAGACTCCGCCATGCATCCGAACGCCCTCCTCGAAACCGCCACCGAACTGCTGCGCGAGGTCGGCAAGCTCGACATGCCGGCCGACGTCATCGTCTCGAACTTCTTCCGCAAGCACCGCGAGCTGGGTCCGCGCGAGCGCCACGCGCTGGCCGAGACGGCCTACGCCGTGCTGCGCCAGCGCCTGCTCTACCAGCACCTCGCGCAGAGCGGCAGCGGCACGCTCGAGCGCCGGCTGGCGATCCTGGCCTGGCAGGGCAACGAGTCGCAGATCCGCGGCGCCCTCGGCCCGCACGAGCAGCAGTGGCTCAACCAGGTCAAGGCGATCGACCGCAGCGCGTTCTCCGAGAAGCTGCGCCACAACATGCCCGACTGGCTGGCCGGCGCGCTCAAGAACGAGCTCGACGACGCGGGCTTCTGGAATTTCGTGGGCGCCATGTCGGGCAGCGCGCCGCTGGACCTGCGCGTGAACATGCTCAAGTCCAGCCGCGACAAGGCCCAGGCGCAGCTGCGCGAGGCCGAGATCGAGTCGATGCCCACGCCGTATTCGCCGTGGGGCCTGCGCGTGCAGGGCAAGCCCGCGCTGCAGAAGTCAGACGTCTTCCTGCGCGGCGACATCGAGGTGCAGGACGAGGGCAGCCAGCTGCTGGCCGCGCTGGTCGCGCCCAAGCGCGGCGAGATGGTGGTCGACTTCTGCGCCGGCGCCGGCGGCAAGACGCTGGCGCTCGGTGCGGCGATGCGCTCCACCGGCCGCTTGTACGCGTTCGACGTCAACGGCCACCGCCTGGACAAGCTCAAGCCGCGCCTGGCGCGCAGCGGCCTGTCCAACGTGCACCCGGCGCAGCTGACCAACGAGCGCGACGACCGCGTCAAGCGCCTGGCCGGCAAGATCGACCGCGTGCTCGTCGACGCGCCGTGCTCGGGCCTGGGCACCCTGCGCCGCAACCCCGACCTGAAGTGGCGCCTGTCGTCCAAGGCCATCGACGAGCTGGTCGAGTTGCAGGGCAGGATCCTGGAGAGCGCCAGCCGCCTGCTCAAGTCGGGCGGCCGCCTGGTCTACGCCACCTGCAGCCCGCTGCGCCGCGAGGACGAGGCGATCGCCGAGGCGTTCTCGGCCGCGCACCCGGAGTTCCGGCTGCTGGACGCCGGCGAACTGCTGAAGGCGGCCGGCGTGGAGCGCGCCGAGGAGCTGAACGCCGGCGGCTACATGCGCAGCTGGCCGCACGCCCATTCGATGGATGGGTTCTTCGCGGCGGCCTGGCAGAAAGCCTGAGGGGAATTCTCAACTATTCCGAATTTCTGCACGACCAAGCCCCTGTCGAGCAGAACTTCGAGGGTTGATCCGCATCAAAATCCGGCGCTCAAACCAGGAAAGAACCCGGTCGGTAGCGCAATTTTGGTGGCTGTCCCTGGGGACGTCCCCCTACAATTGAACACCGCCCTTCATTTCGGGGCACCTACAGGCAGGCAATGGAAGCGATTCAGTCTCTCGTCGACGCGTTCGTGGGCTTCTTCTCGACCGGGGTGGCGCACGCCACGTGGTGGGAACTGGTCATCTACACGCTGGTGATGACGCACATCACCATCGCGGCCGTGACGATCTTCCTGCACCGCTGCCAGGCGCACCGCGCCCTCGACCTGGGCCCGATCCCGTCCCACTTCTTCCGTTTCTGGCTGTGGCTGACCACCGGCATGGTCACCAAGGAATGGGCCGCCATCCACCGCAAGCACCACGCCAAGTGCGAGACGGTCGACGACCCGCACAGCCCGGTCACCCGTGGCATCAAGACGGTGCTGCTGCGCGGCGCCGAGCTCTACCGCGCCGAATCGAAGAACCAGGAAACCATCAAGAAGTTCGGCCACGGCACGCCGGACGACTGGATCGAGCGCAACGTCTACAGCCGGTTCCAGTGGCAGGGCGTGGCGATCATGATGATCATCAACCTCGTGCTGTTCGGCGCCATCGGCGCCACCATCTGGGCCGTCCAGATGCTGTGGATCCCCATCACCGCCGCCGGCATCATCAACGGCATCGGCCACTACTGGGGCTACCGCAACTTCGAAGCCGTCGACGCGTCGCGCAACATCCTGCCGTGGGGCATCATCATCGGCGGCGAGGAACTGCACAACAACCACCACACGTACCCGACGTCGGCCAAGCTGTCGGTCAAGCCGTTCGAGTTCGACATCGCGTGGGGCTACATCCGCGCCATGGAGATCGTGGGCTGGGCCAAGGTGCGCAAGGTCGCGCCGCAGATGAAGACGGGCGACGTCCGTGCCGTGGCCGACAGCGAGACGCTGGAAGCCATCATCGCCAACCGCTACGAAGTGATGGCCAAGTACGCCCGCGAACTGCGCCGCGCCTGCGCCGCCGAAGTGGCCGCGCTCAAGAGCAAGGGCGAGCAGTCGGCCGCGCTGGCCAACATGCGCGTCGCGCGCCGCTGGCTGCACCGCGACGTCGAGAAGATCCCCGGACACCTGCAAGCCCAGGTCGCCGACGCCGCCGCCGCGTCCGAGAAGCTCGGCAAGCTGGTGGCGATGCGCGAGGAACTGCGCGCGCTGTGGACGCGCACGAACGTGTCCGCCGAACAGGCCGTCGCCGACCTGCAGGCCTGGTGCAAGCAGGCCGAGGAATCGGGCATCGAGGCACTGCGCGAGTTCTCGTTCAAGCTGCGCGCCGCCAAGGCCGCCTGAGCCTCGACGCTCTCGTCGTTCCAAGGCCCGCTTCGGCGGGCTTTGTCGTTCCTGGGCCGGGGAGCGGCGCGTCGAACGGGCGGCGCGGGCTCCGGTTCGTCGGCGAAATCCGCGGTTGGTGCGGAGTTCCGGTCGACTCGTCGCAAGCCGCTGGGCGGTCGTTCCGGTTGCTCCGATAGTTCATCCATCGGATCACGCAACGCGATCCGGAACCAACCAGACACCCGGGAGCCCATCATGACCAAGACCACCGCCCATGCCGCCGCCGCCGTCCTGTCCGTCCTCATGTCCTTCGGCATCGTCGCCGGCATGAACGGCATCGCGACCCGGCAGTACTCGGCCGCCGAGCGCGTGGCGCAGGTCGCCGCGAACGCGACGCAGGTCGCCGCCGTGCAGCGCGTGGTCGTGACGGCCCGCCGCACCGCCTGAACCTCCAGAGCCTGGCGCGCCCTTCGCGGCGCCTCTTGCTCCGTTCACGGCCTCGCACTCGTTGGTGCGAGGCTTTTTTTGTTCATCGCCGATCTGCGGGGATCTGGTCGGGGTGAGACACCGCTCCAACGAAGAACAGGCATGTCATCCTGCGCGCAGTCGCAGGATCCACCTAGGCACCGCGAGGATGGCCAGACCGTCGCGCGGCCGGCGTGGATCCTGCGACTGCGCGCAGGATGACGTCGTGTTGGGGCAGACACCCTTTGCCTCGATGCGGCCTTCAGCAAACCGCCCGGGAGCCACACTCCCCGCGAATTGGCGGACACCGTCTTCGCATGCGCCTTGGCGCGCCTGGACCACACGACAGTCAGACCTGGGAAACGACCCCCGGATCCTCGACACGACGATCCCTTCGCAGTACCATAAGACTTCGTTTGCGAAGAAGGCTGAATTCATCACAGCCGCGCGCGCTTTGCCGACCCTTCGCGCATCATTGCGACAGCGGTTCGGCGATCGGAGCACCTATCCGGCGTCTCCGGACCGGTAGCGGGTCCACGCTTACCAGTGTGAGGCCCGCGCACCGGGCCGTTCCGCGTCAGTCACAGCTGACTCCTTTGCAGTCCCACCAGTCAGCCAGAGTCCGGTCCCATGCGCTTCGATCTCGTCACGCTCAATCTCGTTCTCGCCATCGCCGAGACACGCAGCATCACGCGGGGGGCCGAGCGCGAGCACCTGGCGCTGGCGGCCGCCAGCAAGCGGCTGTCCGACCTCGAGGCGCGCCTCGGTGTCGGCC
>DATCRO010000651.1:0-2856 GCA_036569025.1 Burkholderiaceae bacterium | reverse complement strand
GAGAGGAGCCGCCGCTGAAAAGGCCCCGCTTATCGCCGTTCGCAGCAGGCGCCTTCTGCCGCGCAGACTCCTAGGGCGCGCCGACCAGTCCGTCGACGGCGCCCGGGCCGGATTTGGACGGGTCCTCCCGCCCGCCGGAAGGTCCGTCGGGCCGGACGGACTCGCCGCTGCCGTCGCCCAGCAGGGATTCATGCTCGCCGGCCTCGCTGGTCGCGCCGTCGCCGCCCGCGGTGGGGTCCAGCTCGACGCTGGATTGCACCTGTTCCGGCTCGTTGCGCTGCGGCTCGCCGATGCGGCCGCCGGCGTTGAAATTCGGGATCGCGTTGGGGTCTTGCTTGATGTCCATGGGAGTCCTCTCGCACGGGGCGCGGGGCGGCGCGCGGGCCGCGATGCGCTGTCGAGGCAACCGGTGTTCCCTCGGTGCCCGCGTGGCGGGCGGGGTCTTGACGGCGCCTGCCGAGGCGGGCCGGCGCCGGCCCGGGCGAAAGCCGGTTCGCCGATGCACGAATCGGTTCGTCGCACCAGGAAGCATTTCACGCCGGCGCCGGCGTCGATCGTCGCAAGGGGCTTCCCGTCGGGCCCCGATCGGATCACAGTGCAGGCATCGGAACACCCACGCGTTCCGACCCACCCCAGGAGATTGCCATGCTCAAGACCTCCGCCCGCGCCACCGCCCTCGTGCTGTCCGTCTTCCTCACCACCGGCACCGTCGCCGCGGCGAACGGCCTCGCGACCCAGCAGTACGCGGCCGCGGGTCGCAACGCGCAGGAATACGAGCTGACGCACATGGCCATGCAACGCGTCGAGATCGTCGCCCCGGGCGCATTCCAGCGCGTCGTGGTCATCGGCCGCCGCGCCGCCTGACCCGAAAGCGCGCCAGCCGGCGCGCATCCGTTCCCCACCAAGGCCTCGCCGTGCGCGAGGCCTTTTGCTTTTTGGCAACACCGGGATGGTTGCCGCCAGCGGCGTCTGGCAACAGCGGAAAGGGGCCTGGCATCTCCTGCGTCCGCGCGGCTTGACGGGTGACTGGAAAGACCATCGGGCGCGGATGGCGGCAACGCCAGGCCCCTCCTGCTGTTGCCAACCCCTTCGCCAGCAGCTTCCCGCGCCGGCGTCCATACAGCTCGCGGTATCGCCCGCCGGTTCATCGCGCGCAATCGCAGCTGGTTCCAGCTCCGGCCCCAATCGTCGCAAGCCGCTGGGAAGCCTGGTTCGGGAGGAACACAGTCCATCCATCGGAACACGAAACGCGTTCCGGACAGCCCCCCAGACACCCAGGAGCCCATCATGACCAAGAGCCTCGTCCAAGCCGTCGCATTCGCCCTGTCCGCCCTCACCACGCTGGGCACCGTCGCCGCCGCCAACGGCATCGCCGCCAGGCAGTTCGTGGCCGCGACGCACGAGGCCGAGGCCGCCGATGGCACGACGCACCTGGCCATGCAGCGGGTCGTGATCGTCGCGCATCGCGCCAAGGCCTGACGCCCCGCTCGCTCCTTCGGGGCCACGCCCATCGCGTGGCCATTGCGTGGCAGGCCTCCCGGCGATCAGTTCTTCAACCGATAACCCGTCCTGAAGATCCACGCGACGATCCCCATCGAGACCGCCAGGAACGCCAGCGTCATCGCCAGGCTCAGCCCCAGGCTGACGTCGCCGGTGCCGTAGAACGACCAGCGAAAGCCCGAAATCAGGTAGACCACCGGGTTGAACAGCGCCACGGTCTGCCAGAACGGCGGCAGCATCGAGATCGAATAGAAGCTGCCGCCCAGGAAGGTCAGCGGCGTGACGATCAGCAGCGGGATCACCTGCAGCTTCTCGAAGCCGTCGGCCCAGATGCCGATGATGAAGCCCACCAGGCTGAACGTGACCGCCGTCAGCACCAGGAACAGCGCCATCACGATCGGGTGCTCGACGCGCAGCGGCACGAACAGGCCGGCCGTGGCCAGGATGATCAACCCGAGGATGATGGACTTGGACGCCGCCGCGCCCACGTAGGCGATGGTGATCTCCAGCCACGACACGGGCGCCGACAGCAGCTCGTAGATCGTGCCGGTGAACTTCGGGAAGTAGATGCCGAACGACGCGTTGGAGATGCTCTGCGTCAGCAGCGACAGCATGATCAGCCCCGGCACGATGAACGCGCCGTAGGGGATGCTGCCCACCGTCTGGATGCGCGAGCCGATCGCCGCGCCGAACACGACGAAGTACAGCGAGGTCGAGATGACCGGCGAGATGATGCTCTGCATGATCGTGCGCCAGGTGCGCGCCATCTCGAAGCGGTAGATCGCACGCACCGCGTGCCAGTTGGCGGCGTTCATCGCGCACCCCCGGCGCTGCGCGCCTGCCCGCCGAGCGGCGGCATTCGCCCTTCGGGCGGACGCGCGGGCCGATCGCGTTCTCCCTCGACCAGGCTCACGAAGATCTCCTCGAGCGAACTCTGCTTGGTCTGCAGGTCCGTGTACTGCACGCCCGCGTCGTTGACGTGGCGGATGAAGTCGACGATGCCGCGCGACTCGTTGCGGGTGTCGTACGTGTAGGTCAGCTGGTGGCCGTCGGGCGACAGCGCGAGCTCGTAGTCGTGCAGCGCCGCGGGCACTTCGGCGAGCGCCTGCGGCAGCATCAGCGTCACCTGCTTCCTGCCCAGCTTGCGCATCAGCTCGGTCTTGTCCTCGACCAGCAGCAGCCTGCCCTTGGCGATGACGCCGATGCGATCGGCCATCTCCTCGGCCTCCTCGATGTAATGCGTCGTCAGGATGATCGTGACGCCGTTCTCGCGGAGCTCGCGCACCATCTGCCACATGTCGTGACGGAGCTCGACGTCGACGCCCGCGGTCGGCTCGTCGAGGAACAGCACGCGCG
>DATCRO010000650.1:0-7052 GCA_036569025.1 Burkholderiaceae bacterium | reverse complement strand
GCGGTTCGGGAAGTTGCGGGTCGACGTGGAGACGACCGTCGCGCCCTCGCGCACCTGCGCCTGGTTGCCCATGCACAGCGAGCAGCCCGGCATCTCCATGCGCGCGCCGGCCGTGCCGAAGGTGCCGTAGTGGCCTTCCTTGGTCAGCTCGGAGGCGTCCATCTTGGTCGGCGGGGCGACCCACAGCTTGACCGGGATGTCGCGCTTGCCTTCGAGCAGCTTGGACGCCGCGCGGAAGTGGCCGATGTTGGTCATGCACGAGCCGATGAACACCTCGTCGATCCTGGTGCCGGCCACGTCGGACAGGAACTTGGCGTCGTCCGGGTCGTTCGGGCAGCACAGGATCGGTTCCTTGATCTCGGCCAGGTCGATCTCGATGACCTCGGCGTAGTCGGCATCGGAGTCGGCCTTGAGCAGCTGCGGGTCGGCGATCCAGGCCTCCATCGCCTTGATGCGGCGCTCCAGCGTGCGCTTGTCCTGGTAGCCGTCGGCGATCATGTTCTTCATCAGCACGATGTTCGAGGTCATGTACTCGATGATCGGCTCCTTGTTCAGGTGCACCGTGCAGCCGGCGGCCGAACGTTCGGCCGACGCGTCGGACAGCTCGAACGCCTGTTCCACCTTCAGGTCGGGCAGGCCCTCGATCTCGAGGATGCGGCCCGAGAACGCGTTGACCTTGCCCTGCTTGGCCACGGTCAGCAGGCCCTTCTTGATCGCGTACAGCGGGATCGCGTGCACGAGGTCGCGCAGCGTGATGCCCGGCTGCATCTGGCCCTTGAAGCGCACGAGGATCGATTCGGGCATGTCCAGCGGCATCACGCCGGTGGCGGCGCCGAAGGCGACCAGGCCGGAGCCGGCCGGGAAGCTGATGCCGATCGGGAAGCGGGTGTGGCTGTCGCCGCCGGTGCCCACGGTGTCGGGCAGCAGCAGGCGGTTGAGCCACGAGTGGATCACGCCGTCGCCCGGACGCAGCGCGACGCCGCCGCGGTTCGAGATGAACGCGGGCAGCTCGTGGTGCATCTTGACGTCGACCGGCTTGGGGTACGCCGCAGTGTGGCAGAACGACTGCATCACCATGTCGGCCGAGAAGCCGAGGCAGGCGAGGTCCTTGAGCTCGTCGCGCGTCATCGGGCCGGTGGTGTCCTGGCTGCCGACGGTGGTCATCTTCGGCTCGCAGTACGTGCCCGGGCGCACGCCCTGGCCTTCGGGCAGGCCGCAGGCGCGGCCGACCATCTTCTGCGCCAGCGAGAAGCCCTTGGTCGAGGCGGCCGGCGATTGCGGCAGGCGGAACGCAGTGGAGGCGGGCAGCTTCAGGAACTCGCGCGCCTTGGCGGTGAGCGAGCGGCCGATGATCAGGTTGATGCGTCCGCCGGCACGCACCTCGTCGAACAGCACGTCGGACTTGAGCTTGAAGTCGACGGCCTTGACGCCGTCCTTCTCGATGCGGCCCTCGTACGGGAAGATGTCGATGACGTCGCCCATGTTGAAGGCGGTCACGTCGACCTCGATCGGCAGCGCGCCGGAGTCTTCCTGCGTGTTGAAGAAGATCGGGGCGATCTTGCCGCCGAGCGTGACGCCGCCGAAGCGCTTGTTCGGCACGAAGGGGATGTCCTCGCCCGTGGCCCAGATCACGCTGTTGGTGGCGCTCTTGCGGCTGGAGCCGGTGCCCACCACGTCGCCGACGTAGGCCACGAGGTGGCCCTTCTTCTTCAGGTCCTCGATGAACTGCATCGGGCCGCGCTTGCCGTCTTCCTCGGGCGTGATGCCGGGGCGCGCGTTCTTGAGCATCGCCAGGTAGTGCAGCGGGATGTCGGGGCGGCTCCATGCGTCGGGGGCGGGCGACAGGTCGTCGGTGTTGGTCTCGCCGGTGACCTTGAAGACGGTGACGGTGATCTTCTTGGGCACTTCCGGACGCGACGTGAACCACTCGGCCTTGGCCCAGCTGTCGATCACCTCCGCGGCGAACTTGTTGCCGGCCGTGGCCTTCTCGGCGACGTCGTGGAAGTAGTCGAACATCAGCAGAGTCTTCTTCAGCGCGTTCGCGGCTTCCTGGGCGACGTCGGCGTGATCCAGCAGGTCGATCAGCGGCTTGACGTTGTAGCCGCCCAGCATCGTGCCGAGCAGTTCGGTGGCCTTGGCCTTGGAGATCAGGGCCACCTCGACGTCGCCGTGCGCGACGGCCGACAGGAAGCTGGCCTTGACCTTGGCCGCGTCGTCCACGCCCGGGGGCACGCGGTGCGTCAGCAGGTCGAGCAGGAACGCGTCCTCGCCGGCCGGCGGCGCCTTCAGCAGCTCGATGACGTCGGCCGTCTGCTGGGCGTTCAGCGGCAGCGGCGGGATGCCGAGGGCGGCACGTTCGGCCACGTGTTGGCGGTAGGCTTCGAGCATGGAGTTCTCCTGGAAAAGAAGCGTCTGGGGTGAAAACGAAGCGGCCTCAAGTCTTCGGCACGATGACCTTGAGGCCCTTGAAGTAGTCGCGGAAGAAGCCTTCATCGCGGGTGATGAGGCCGTTGCACTGCAGGAGCGCGTGCGCTCCCACGAGGAAGTCGGGCATCGTGCGCGGGCCGACGGACTGGCCGGCGGCGCGCGCGCGCTGCATGTACTTGCGCTGCATCTCGCCGGCGCGCACTGCGGAGCGCTGCTCGACGGCCGAGAAGCCCAGGCCCATGTCCTCGAGCGCGTCCATCACCTCGGCGCCATGGCCGAGGCCGGCGGTGATCTCGCTGGCGACGACGTCGCACACCACCACCGGACCGCTGCCGAGCGCCAGCCGCAGGCAGGCCTCGGCGGCGTCGGCGCCTTCGCCGTCGCCCAGCAGGTCGATCAGCACGGAGGTGTCGATGGCGATCATGGTTCGAAGTGACAGCGCCGGGACAGCAGCGCGGGGTGTCGCGTCATTAGAATTCCGGCGTCTCGCCCGGCTTGCGGCCGCGCAGGTCCTGCATCACGTCGTCGGCGGACACGCCGTCGGGCAGCTTGAACCGGCCGCGCACGCGCGAGATCGCGTCGCTGACATCCTTGCGCAGGATGATCCTGCCGCCATCCAGCTCGACCTTCAGCACGGTGCCCTTCGCCAGCCCGAGCGCATCGCGCACGGCCTTGGGCAACGTGATCTGGCCGCGTTCGGCGACGGTGGCTTCCATGGTGTTCGACCTTGCGTTTTGAAAGTACGATGCGGAACCTTTCGGTATGCATATTCTATACGTACCGAATCGAACGTACAGGGTAATCACTGACTTTTTTGCCGTACTTTTGCCCGCGCCCGGAACCTATCGCCCCCTCACGACTCCTGATTCCATGCCTCAGAACCGCCCGATCCCGTCGTTGACCGTGCTGGCGTCCGCCTGCCTTGCGCTGCTGAGCGCCTGCGCGACCGCCCCCGAGGCGGCGCAGCCGCCCGGCACCATCACGGAGGTGGCGGCGGCCGAGCCCGCGCAGGCCGCCTCGGCGGCCACGCCCGCCAGCGGCGCGAGCGCGGCGGCCGCCAAGGCCGGCGCCCCGGCGCGCGCCGCGGCGCCGTCCGGGCCGCCGCTGCCGCCGTTCGCCACCGTGACGCAGGGGGCGCGCAAGGTCGAGGGCATGCTCAACCTCTGGCAGAAGGAGGACAAGGTCTGGCTGGAACTGCGGCCCGAGGACTTCAACAAGCCGATGTTCTTCTCGCCCAAGATCTCGCAGGGCCTGGGCGAGGGCGGGGTGTTCGGCGGCACGGTGATGCGCGCGTACTCGCCCTGGGGCGCGCCGCAGATCGTCGAGTTCCGCAAGATCCACAACATGGTGCAGCTGGTCGCGCTCAACGAGACCTTCCGCGCCAAGGCCGGCACGCCCGAGGCGCGCGCGGTCGCGGCCGCGTACTCCAGCAGCCTGGTCGGCAGCGCGCCGGTGGCCAGCCAGGCCGACGCGAGCTCGCACGGCGTGCTGGTCGAGGCCAACAACCTGTTCCTGGTCGACACGCTGGGCATGGCCATCCACCTGCAGCAGATGTACCGCCAGGGCTACGGGTTCGACCAGCGCAACTCGTACTTCGACGGCGTGCGCGGCACGGCCGACGAGGTGATGTTCGACGTCACGGCGCACTACTTCACGCAGTCGATCGCCACGTCGTTCCCCAACGCGCCGGCCAACACGCCGCAACCCACGCTGCCCAGCTTCGTGCCCGACGCGCGCAGCCTGTTCCTGGGCCTGCACTACTCGCTGGCGCGCCTGCCCGACAAGCCCATGGCCACGCGCCCGGCCGACCCGCGCGTGGGCTACTTCACCACCACGGTGGCCGACTTCACCGACGACCTCGCCCGTTCCCCGCGCGAGCGCTTCGTCAACCACTGGCGCCTGGAGAAGAAGGATCCGGCCGCGGCGCTGTCCGAGCCGGTCAAGCCCATCACGTACTGGCTGGACCGCAGCATCCCCGTCAAGTACCGCGCCGCCATCACGCGCGGCATCCTCGAATGGAACAAGGCCTTCGAGCGCATCGGCTTCAAGGACGCCATCGTCGTGAAGGTGCAGCCCGAGGATGCGAATTTCGACACGCTGGACGTGGGCGTCACCTCGGTGCGCTGGACGGTCAACGCCGATCCGCAATACGGCGCCATCGGCCCGACGCACGTCGACCCGCGCACGGGCGAGATCCTCGATGCGGCCATCTCCATCGAGAGCCTGTCCTCGCGCGACCTGCGCAACGTGCGCTCGCAGGTGCTCGACCCCGCGGGCTCCGCCTCGCTGTCGTCGCTGCTGCAGGCGCCGGCCTCCGAGCTGCCGCCGGCCGCGGCCACGGTGGGCCGCAGCGCCGCGGCCGCGTCCGCCGACTTCTGCATGGCCGGTCCGTACGAGGCCGAGCAGGCCGGCTACGGGCTGGACGTGCTGGCCGCGCGCGGCGAGATCGACCCCGACAGCCCCGAGGCCGAGGCCTACGTCGAGGCCTACCTGCAGGACGTCACGATGCACGAGGTCGGCCACACGCTGGGCCTGCGCCACAACTTCCGCGCGTCGCGCATGAACAGCGAGAAGGACCTGGACAACCCCGAGTTCACGAAGACGCACCCGCTGGGCGGCTCGGTGATGGACTACCTGCCGATCAACCTGCCGCGCCCCGGCGAGCCGGCGGGCAAGCCCTTCGATTCGACGCTCGGCCCGTACGACTACTGGGCCATCGAGTACGCGTACAAGCCGCTGCCGCCCGACGCCACGCCCGCGCAGCAGAAGGCCGAGCTGCTCAGGATCGCGTCGCGCAACACCGAGCCCGGCCTGGACTACGGCACCGACGAGGACAACTTCCTCGGCGTCGATCCGGCAGCCCTGCAGGGCGACCTCGGCGCGGACCCGGTGGCCTACGCGAAGAAGCGCATCGCCATCGCGCGCGACCTGTTCGCGCGCCAGGAGTCGCGCACGCTCAAGCCCACCGAGGACTACGGCGTGCTGCGCCGCTCCGTCACGTTCGCGCTGCGCGACGCCACGCGCTCGGCCGGCGTGCTGCTGCGCCAGCTGGGCGGCGTGTCGACGCTGCGCGATTTCCCCGGTTCGGGCCGCGACCCGATGGAGCCGGTGCCCGGCAACGTGCAGCGCGCCGCGCTCGACACCCTCGTCGACGGCGTGCTGGCGGCCGACAGCTTCCGCGTCTCGCCGGCCCTGCAGCGCCGCCTCGCGCCCGACTTCCTCGAGCGCGGCGACACATCGGCCGGCGGCGACCCGGTGCCCACCGACTACCCGGTCGAATCGGTCATGCTGGGCCTGCAGCGCCAGGTGCTCGCCGCGCTGATGAGCGACGGCCTGGCCCAGCGCCTGGAGGACAGCGCGCCCAAGCTCGACCGCGCCGCGCAGGCCCAGGCCCTCACGACGGCCGAGGTCTACGCCCGCATCACGCGCTCGCTCTGGCAGGACGCGGCCAACTTCGGGCCCGACGGCAAGGGCGACATCCCGGCACGCCGGCGCGAGCTGCAGCGCGACCACGTCAACCACCTGGCCGCGGTGCTGCTGCGCACGCCGGGTGGAGTGCGGGTGGACATGCGTTCCACCCAACGCGCAGAGGCCGTGGCCCTGCTGCCGCGCATCGAGGCGGCGCGGCGCCGTCCGGGCCTGAGCGAGGCCACGCGCCTGCACCTGGCCGATTGCGCCGAGACGCTGCGCGTCGCGCTGGCGGCTCCCATGCAGCGCGCAGGCTACTGACAGGGCGGGGCGCGCAGGGCCGTCGCTCGGCCCGCCGCCCGTCCCCCGCCATCCGTCGTCCGTCGCACCGCGGGCCATCGCCCATGGCCGGGGGCGGCGGCGCGCGTTATCGTGCCGTCATGTCGTCTTTCCTTCCCGCCGCGTCGCCCGGTCTCGAGGCCGAGGAGCCGCCGCGTTCGCGCTGGGGCCGCTTCCTGCGGGCGCTCACGCCGCGCATGATCGGGCTGACGCTCGCGTCGTCACTGGTGGTCGCGATCGTGATGAGCCCGATCTTCGAGCTGCCGTTCACCGTGCTGCTGGGGCGCACGCTGTTCGTGGGCTTCGTCACGTTGCTGGCGCGCAGCGCCGCGGTGGCGTCCAGCCAGCGCCTGGTGCCGCCGTGGGTGCTGCAGTCGGTGTCGGTGCTGTGCGGCGCCATCCTGGCCACGCTGGCGGTCTACCTGCTGGCCACGGGCGGCGACTTCAGCGCGGTCGTCCAGCACGAAGGCCGCATCCAGGGCTTCATCCTCATTTCCGGCACCGGCACCATCGTCGGCCTGATGCTGGCGCTGGGCGCGCTGGAGCGCCAGCGCGACTCCGAGGCCAAGGCGCTGGGCCTGGAGCTGGCGCTGGAGCGCTCGCGCCTGGAGCGCCACGCCGCCGACGCGCGCCTGGCCGTGCTCACCGCGCAGGTCGAGCCGCACTTCCTGTTCAACACGCTGGCCAACGTGCAGGCCCTGGTCGAGACGGGCTCGCCGCGCGCGCCGGCGGTGCTGCGCAGCCTGATCGCCTACCTGAAGGCCACGATGCCGCGCCTGGACGACGGCGACGCGCGCCTGGGCCGCGAGACGACGCTGGTGCGCAGCTACCTCGAGCTGATGCACCTGCGCATGCCCGACCGCCTGCAGTTCACCGTG
>DATCRO010000649.1:0-2772 GCA_036569025.1 Burkholderiaceae bacterium | reverse complement strand
GTACAGGACCGTGAGCAGCTTCTGTACTTCGGGAGAAAAAAGAAAATCCGCTGCGCTCATCCTTGCTCTGTTGCTGCTGACACGAAGCGCGCATTATCCGAGCCGCGCGCCGCAGCCGTCGGGGTGGCATCGCAGGGCGCCGGACGGGCGCGTCCGTGTTCGCGAACGCCGCGCAGGTCCACCTGCATGCCCGTGCTCTCCTGCTGCTCGCGCAGCCATTGCACGACGCGCTCGGCCCGCCTCACGCCGATGCCCCGCACCGGATACCACCAGGTCACTCCGGCATCGTTGATGCGCTGCGCCAGCTGTTGCAGCGTGCCGAAGCCGGCCTGCGCGAGCCTTTCGGACAGCAGGGGGTCGAACCACGCCGCGACGCTGTCGTGTGCCTGCGGCGCATTTCCGCCGGATCGAGGAGGGGTGTCCATGGTTGTCTCCAGGCGCGGGCACGAGTGCGGGATGCTTGACGGCCCGCGATGACTCCGCGCATGTTGTGGATCGGATGGGCTTGCGTTGCACGGGACATGCCAGTGCGCCTGCGCCTTGATCCACAACAGATTTCCTGGTCCGCTGCCGGCGTATGTAAGTTATTCAGGCAAATAGTGTGTCCAGTTTCCGGGCAGATGCCTGATCGCCGATCAGGGTTTACCTGCCCGGGAGGCCTGCGAGGCCCGAGAACGACCCCGCGAGGCATAGTAGCCAGCCCCGGCCCCACACTCGCAACCCATGGACCTGCGCACCCTCCGCTATTTCATCGCCGTGCTCGAAGCCGGCAGCCTCTCCCGCGCGGCCGGGGCGCTGTACGTGGCGCAGCCGGCGCTCACGGCGCAGATCAAGAAGCTGGAAAGCGAACTCGGCGTGCAGCTCTTCGAGCGTTCGCATGCCGGCGTCACGCCCACGTCGGCCGGGCTGCGCCTCTACGACGACGCCCGCCGCCTGCTGAGCGACGCCGACGCCATGCGCGAGCGCATCCAGCGCCTGCCGCAGGGTCCCGAGGGCTCCGTCACGCTGGCCATTCCCTTCCTGCTCGCCTCGCTGCTGATGGGGCCGGTGCTCGCGGCGCTCAAGGAATCGCATCCGCGCGTGCGCGTCTTCGTGCTCGACGGCCTGAGCCTGACGGTGTGCAAGGCCGTTCTGGAGCGCCGCGCCGACGTCGGCATCCTGGTCGACACGCCGCCGCTGGAGGGCCTGCGCTGCAGGCCGATGGCGCGCGAAGGCATGTACTTCTGCGGGCGCGATACGGATGGCCGCGTCGCCCGGCTGCTGCGCGCGGCGCCCACGGTGCCCGCGGGGCGGCGGCGCCCGGCGAGGGGTGACGCAGGCGCCGCGGCATCGCAGTACCCGGTGATCGATCTTGCCGACGCCGCGGCGCAGCCGCTGGTGCTGCAGTCGCGGCGCTTCGCGATCCGGCAGTCGGTGGAAGGCGCGGCGAATGCGCGCGGCGTGCCGCTGAACATCGTCCACGAGCACGACTCGGCACGGGTGATCCGCTCCCTCTATCTGAATGGCGCCGGCTTCACCTTCGTGCCTGCCTGCGCGCTGAGCGACAGCCCGCCGCCTCGCGAAGGCTGGCTGGTCGCTCGCGTGGTCAACCCGGAGCTTTCGCGCGCCTACACGCTGGTCACGCCCGAGCGTCCGCTCGATGCCGTCGCGCAGGTGGTGGTGGATGCGCTGACCGCTGAAGCGAAAAGCCTCATCGGGCAGCGCAAGTGGATGGCGGAGTGGACGATGCGCGGCTGAGCCCGGGCGCGAACAAGGGCACGCGCAAGGGCACGCGCCATCGGCCGAAGGCCATCAATTCCGGTGATGGCCCCGGATCAGCAAACAGTATTTCTCCTGCAGCCGCGCTTCTGGAACAGTGCCGCTGACCGCAAGAGCGGAACGGCGACATGCGCGATCGCACGTCGCGGCACCCAGGAGACAAGCATCAATCCCCCATCCATTCCCCCCAGGCGCATGGTCGCCAACGTCGGCGCCCTCGTGGCGCGCAGCGCGCGCGCCAACGCGCGCCGCGTCGCTGTGATGAGCCCCGCGCGCACGCTCACCTACGCGCAGCTCGAGCAGCGCAGCAACCGCCTCGCCAACGCGCTGCTGGGCCTCGGCCTGGCGCGCGGCGACCGCGTAGGCATCTACCTGGCCAACTGCGCCGAGATCGTCGAGGTCGAGATCGCCTGCTACAAGGCCGGCCTCGTGAAGGCGCCGTTCAACTCGCGCCTGTCGCCCGGCGAAGTGGGCGAGATCGCCGCCAACAGCGAGGCCGCGATCATCGTCACCACCCGCGAGCGCGCCGAGAGCTTCCGTGCGCACATCCGCGGCGAGATGCCCCGCCTGCTGCTGATCGATGGCGACGACGCCACCGGCTACGAGGCCGCGCTGGCCCGCGCCGGCGATGCATTCACGCCGGTGGAAGTGCATGCCGACGAACTCGCCGTGCTGCACTACACCTCGGGCTCCTCGGGCGTGCTGAAGGCCGCGATGCAGACCTTCGGCAACCGGCTGGCGCAGCTGCGCAAGTTCCTGATCCGCTCCGAGGGCATGCACGAGGGCCACATCCTCGGCCTCGTGGGGCCGGTCACGCACGCCTCGGGCATGCAGATCGTGCCGGCGTTGTGCAGCGGCGTGACGATTCGCCTCTTCTCGGGCTTCGAGCCGGCGCGCTTCATCGCCGACATGCGTGCCGACCGCGTGACGCACACCTTCATGGTCCCGACCATGATCAACATGCTGCTGGGCGAGCTCGAAGGGCAGTACCGCCCGCTGCCCGACCTGCAGCGC
>DATCRO010000648.1:0-4760 GCA_036569025.1 Burkholderiaceae bacterium | reverse complement strand
GCGGCCTGGCGGCCCGATCCGTTCGGCCGCCCGGGCGCGCGCCTGCTCGCGAGCGGCGAGCGCGGACGCTGCCGTCCGGACGGCAGCCTCGAGCGGCTCGGCCGCGTCGACGGGCTGTCGACCGTGCAGGGCCGCCTGCTCGACACGGCGGTGGTGCAGGCGGCGTTGCGGGCTGCGCCCGGCGTCGCGGAAGTGGCGGTGCTGGTCGATCCCGCGCCGGGCCAGGACCGCCTGGTCGCCTGCGTCGTGGCCCAGGACGATGGCAGCGTCAGCGCCGAGGCCCTGCGCGAACATCTGCTGCGCCAGTTGCCGCCCGCGATGCTGCCGATGCGCTGGCACTTCGTCGCAGGGCTGCCGCGCGGCGCGGACGGGCAGGTCGATCGCGTTGCCCTGGCGGCGCTCGCGGCGGACGGCGCCGGTGCGCCGGCCGCGCCCGTCGCGCCGCGCAACGCGCTCGAGGCCTCGCTGGCCTCGCTGTGGGCCGACCTGCTCAAGGTGCCGCAAGTCGGCGTGCACGACAACTTCTTCAGCCTCGGCGGCCATTCGCTGCTCGCGGTGCGCCTGGTCGCCACCTTGCGTGCGAACTTCGCCTTCGAGCTGTCGCTGCAGGAGGTGTTCCAGGCCCCCACCGTGGCCGCGCTCGCCGCGCGGCTGGGCTCGCGCCGCGCCGCCGGTGCCGCTGAAGCCGCGGGCGTGCCGCTGCCCGCCGGCGCACGGTCGGCCTGGGCGACGGGGCGCCCGAGCTTCGGGCAGGAGGACATCCTGCGCGACCTCGCGGACGACGCGATCCCGGGCGACGAACTGCACGGGATCCGCGCCGCCTGGCGCGTCACGGGCCGCCTCGACCTCGCGCGGCTGCAGGCCGCGTTCGACCACCTGCTGCAGCGCCACGACGCCCTGCGCAGCGCCTTCGTCCGCGGCCCGGACGGCTGGCGCGTGCATGTGCGCGAGAACGCCCGCGTGCCGTTCATCATCGAGGACATGCGCGGCATCGCGGCCGACCCGCACGCCGTGCAGGCCCGCGTCATGGCCGCGCTCCACGCGCCGATCGACATCGCGCAGGCGCCGCTCATGCGAGTGCACGTGGCCACGCTGGCTGACGACGACATCGTGCTGGCGATCGCCGTGAGCCACCTCGTCTTCGACGGCGAATCCGACGACGTCTTCTGGGACGAGGCCACGCGCCTGTACGACGCGCCCGACTCGCAATGGCCGACGCTGCTCGGCGAGCCGCCGCTGCAGTACAGCGCGTTCGCCGACTGGCAACGCCGGTTCATGCGCGACGATCCGCTGGCCGCGATCCAGGTCGCGCACTGGCGCGAGCGGATGCGCGGCATGGCCACCACCCTGCCGCTGCCGTGCGACCATCCGCGGCCCCCGGTGTTCACGCATCGCGGCGCCGGGCTGTCGGCGCCGCTGGATGCCCAGCTCGTGCGCGACATGCGCGAGCAAGGCGCCCGCCACGGCTGGACGCGCTACACGCAGGTGATGGCGGCGCTGTTCGCGACGCTGCGCGTGGAGACCGGCGAGGACGACCTCTTCATCGTCACGCCCGCCGGCGGCCGCTTCGCCTCCGAGCTGTTCGGCTCGGTCGGCTTCTATGCCCGCGGCCTCGTGATCCGCGGGCAACTCGACCCGCACGCCAACGGAACGGCCCTGCTCGCGCAGGTGCACGACCGGGTGGTCGAGGCCCTGTCGAACCAGCACATCCCGCGCAGCGCGATCATCGACCTGTGCGGCCCGCGACCCGACCGGTCGCACACCGCGCGCTTCCAGGTGCACTTCAGCTACGTGCAGACCGGCGGGGCGAACCCGCGCCTGGGCGGACGGGAACTCGTGCCGGTGGCCTGCGGCACCGACGCGACCTACAACGACCTGCGCTTCGTGGTCGCGGAGTCCACCGACGGCGTGACCCTGTCGCTGCAGTACTGCCGCGACCTGTTCGACGCGCCCACCGCCCGCCGCCTCCTCGACCGGCTCGTGCTGGCCGTCGGCCAGTTGTGCCGCGTGCGTTCGCAGGACCTGCCGCTCGCCGACGTGCTCGCACGCCTGGAAACGGCCGGCGCGCCGGCCTCGCCCGCCGCGATCGGAGCCCCCGCATGACCCGATCGACCCTGCCCGCCGACGCCGGCCACCTCCCGACGGACATCCCGATGAACGACGAGCGCACGACATCCCCCGAAGTCCTCCTGCTGCCGCCCGGCCTGCTGCGCCCGACGGAAGAGTTCTCGCCTGACCGGCTCGACGCACTGACAGCCGAGATCCTGGCGAGCGGACAGTGGCCGTTCCCGATCCTCGTCGAGCGCTCGAGCCTGGTCGTCATGGACGGCCATCACCGCCGGGAGTTCGCGCTGCGCCAGGCGCTGCAGCGCGTGCCATGCCTGATGCTGGACTACCGCGACGTGGAGCTCGAGTCGCGCCGCCCAGGCATCGGCGTCACGCCCGACGAGGTCATCGCGCGCGGGCTGGCGGGCCGTCCCTTCCCGCCCAAGTCGACGCGCCACACCTTGCGCAGCGCGCCGCCGGCGCTCGGCTCGTGGCCGCTCGACTCGCTGCGCGCCGCCGACCTGCAGGCGGCGCTCGGCTGAGCCGAAGCGGCCCGGCCGTCACCTTCCTGCATGCCCCTTTTCGCACGTCCCGTCAGACGCCTGCCATGAAATACGACTCGATCGAACACATCATCAGCGACGACACGTTCCTGACCTTGCACGACTTCGCGCCGGGCCATCACATCTACCTGAAGATGGAGGGCTTCAACCCGGGCGGTTCGATCAAGATCAAGACCGCCATGGCGCTCATCCGCGACGCGGAGGAGCGGCGCCAGCTGCGCGAACGCAAGCGGATCATCGAGTCGAGCTCGGGCAACCTGGGCCTGTCGATCAGCGTGATCGCGGCCGCGCGCGGATACCGCTTCACCTGCGTGGTCGACAAGAACACCAGCCGCCAGAACATCGAGCTCATGCGTGCGCTCGGCACCGAGGTGATCGTCATCGACCGGCGCGACGAGCAGGGCGGCTTCCTCGGCAGCCGGCTCGCCTACATCCGCGAAGCCATCGAGCTCGATCCGGAGCTGATCTGGCTGAACCAGTACCAGAATCCCGCCAATCCGGCAATCCACGCGGAGATGACGGCGCGTTCCATCGTGCGCGAGTTCGGGCGGGTCGACTACCTGTTCGTCGGCGCCGGCACCACCGGCACCCTGATGGGCTGCGTGGACTTCTTTCGCCGCCATGCCCCGAACACGCGGCTCGTGGCCGTCGACTCGGTCGGGTCGGTGACCTTCGGCGAGCCGGCCCGCACCCGCTACCTGCCGGGCCTGGGCGCCAGCGTGATGCCGCACTTCTTCGATGCCGGCCGCCTGGACGAGCTGGTGCAGATCCCCGAGGTCGAGACGGTCATCACCTGCCGCGACGTGGCGCGCCGCTACGGCTACCTCAGCGGCGCGTCGACCGGGACCGTGCTCGCGGCGGTCCGGCGCGCGCTGCCGGGGCTGCGGCGCGGCGCGACCGTGGTCACGCTGTCGCCGGACCTCGGGCAGGGCTATCTCGACACCGTCTACAGCGACGACTGGTGCGACCGCACCTTCGGCGCCGCGTGGCGCGCCTATTCCATTCCGACCACGAAAGCCCTCGAACATGTCTGACACCCCACCGCAATTCAGCGTCCTCGGCGGCGCGTTCATCCGTGACGTGCTGTCCGACTCCCGGCGCGAGGTCATCGAGCTCGTGCGCGAGTGCTACCTGCAGCACCATCGCGAGCAGACCCTCAATCCGGACAGCTATTTCCTGCGTTTTCCCGACAAGCCCGAGGCCCGCATCATCGCGTTGCCGGCCGCGATCCGTCCCGACGGCGGTCGCGGCGCCGTCTCGGGCATCAAGTGGATCGCCAGCTACCCGCGCAACGTCGAGGCCAACCTGCAGCGGGCGTCGGCGGTCATCCTGCTGAACGACTACGAGACCGGCTATCCGTTCGCCTGCCTCGAGGCCTCGCAGATCAGCGCGGCCCGCACCGCCGCCTCCGCCGTCCTCGCGGCCGGCGTGCTGCGGCCCGGCGAGCGCCATGCGCGCACGCTGTCGATCATCGGCGGCGGCGTGATCGCCGCGGCCATCCTGGCCTTCTTCGACGCCGACGGCTGGACGTTCGACGACGTGCGCCTGTTCGACCTGTCGGAGGCGCACGCCAGCGCCTTCATCCGCAACATGGGCACGAGCCGCCGGCCGGTGCGCGGCGTCACGCAGCACGAGGCGCTCGACGCGGACGTCGTCGTGCTGGCGACGACCGCCGGGACGCCGTGGATCCCGGCGTCGCAGGCGCTGCGGCCCGACCAGCTCGTCCTGAACGTGTCGCTGCGCGACCTCGCGCCGGAGATCCTGCTGCGCGCCAACAACGTGTTCGACGACGTCGAGCACTGCATGAAGGCCAACACGTCGCCGCACCTGGCGCAGCAGCTGGTCGGCCACCGCGACTTCGTGACCGGCACGCTCGCCCAGGTCATCACCGGCGAGCGCACGCCCGATCCGGAACGCGCCACGATCTTCTCGCCGTTCGGCCTCGGGGTGCTCGACCTGAAGCTGGCCCTGTACCTGTACGGCCGCCGCGCCGAGGCCGGCCGCGACATGGTCGTCCCCGACTTCTTCCCCGACACCCAGCGCTGGAGCGCCTGAACGCGGCGCGGCGCGCCCGCGGGAATCGCCGCGCGCCCCGTCCTGCCTTTGCCTTGCCGATCATGACCCTTGCCTTCAAGCCGTCCACCGTCGTTC
>DATCRO010000647.1:0-7746 GCA_036569025.1 Burkholderiaceae bacterium | reverse complement strand
GAATTGGCGGGTGCGTTCGCCTGCGCGTGCGCGGCGGTGAGCGTGCAGGCCGCGAGCAGCGCCGCGAGAAGAAGCTTGGTCATGGCGATTCCTTGGCCTTCGGAAAGGTTCAGAAGGCGAGCTGCGCGGACAGGTAGCCGCCGTCCTGCCGCTTCGTCGCGACAGCCGGCACGATGCGGCCCAGCTGCACGTACGCCGCGGTCAGCGAGAACCCGCGGCACGGCGCCCAGGCGGCGAACACGTCCCACCAGTCGTCCTCCTTGAGGCCGGCGCCGAGCACGGACGGGTCCAGGTTGTCGGGCTTGCGGCGATATTCGGCGCCGAGCGCCAGGCGGCGATTGGCGAGCCAGGCGACCGAGAACTCGGGCTCGACGCGATAGTGCTCCTGCGCCGTGCCGCCGAAGCCCAGCAGGCCGTTCTGGTTGGCCTTGGTCGCGCGCAGCGTCGCGTTGACGAGCACGCCCTGCGCGAGCAGCAGCTTGGTCGCGCTGAGGTAGACATCGACACCGCCGCTGCGTGCGCCCAGCGCCTGCAGCGTGGGCTTGAGCGCGCCGGCGTCGGTGCGCTTGATCTGGACGCCCGCGGCGACCTGCGGCACCCAGGTGTCCGAGTCGAGGATCGCGTCGCCCAGCAGCCGCACCTTGGCGCCTACCACGTCCATCTTCAGGTGCAGGCCCGGCAGGCCCAGCGCGCGGCCCGTGGCGCCGGTGGTGAAGTCCTGGTGCGCGACCGACAGCTCGGCGCGGTCGTCCCAGGCCACCAGCGCGCCCGCCACCCGCATCGAATAGTTGCGCGTGGACACGACGGAGGCCGTCGCCGCCGCGCCCCATTGCCCTTCGGTGGCGTTGCTGCCGGTCACGGCCCACGGCGTCAGGCCGCCGCCGGCCGCGCCGTCGATGCTGGTGACGCCGCCGGTCAGCGGCAGCTTGTCGCTGTCCGCGTGGGCCCGCGGGTGCGCCAGCGCGAGGGCGGCGGCGACCAGCAGCGCGCCGCTCGCGGGCAGGCGCCGGTCGACGCCGGGCCGGGTGTCGGTCAGGGGCATGCGGTCTCCATGCTTTCAGGAATGGCGGCGGCGCTTGGGCGGCGTGAAGTTCAGCGTCGCGTCCAGGATGACGCTGCTGCCGCCGACCTGCCTCTGCAGCGCGGGCTGGTCGACCAGTTGCTCCGGGCTCCAGGTGCGCAGTTCGACGGCGCCGTCCGGCACGTCGGCGATCGTCGCGGCGCCGCTGGCGTCGGTCACGGCAACCCACGGCGTGCTGCTGACATAGACGTGGCCGCGCATCGACCCGTGCAGGTGGCAGCCGAGGACGATGAGACCGGGCTTGTCGAGGGTGACGTCGGCGCTGGCCACCTTGTCGCCGCTGGCGCCGGCCAGCCGCATCTCGAAGGCCTTGGCCGGCGGGATGTTGCCCAGCGGGCCGGCGGGCTCCGAGCGGATGTGGTGGTCGTACGGATCCTGGTTGGAGAAGCGCACCGTCGTGCCCACCGGCACCGCCGTGATGGCCGGCACGAAGTGGATGTCGCGCTGCACGACCACCACCGGCGTCCAGGGCGGCCGCGCCGGGCCCGGCTGCGCAGGCACGAGCTGCACCACGACGTTGGGCGCGGGCTGTCCGTCGGCCCCGTGCACGGTGACGGTGACGCTGGCGGAGCGGGCGGGCATGGCGAGCGCCAGCAGCAGGCTGCCGGCGGCGACGAAGGACAAGGTGGTGCGTGTCATGTGTCGATCTACGGACGAGCGCTTGCGGCGGATGCGCATGGATACCGCCCCATCGGCAGCCGGTCGCGAACATCCCGCCGTCGAGCGTGAACGATTTCTCGTTTCGCGATGGATCGGCGGCCCGCCGCCTATGATCGGCGCATGACCGACCTCCTCGACCCGCTGCTCGACGCCACCTTCAAGGGCTTTCCGCACGGGGCCGCGCCGCTGCGCCGCTCGCAGGTCGGCGCGCAGGGCTGGAACGTGCTCGCGGGCGACCTGCCGCTGCCGCTGGCGGTGATCCGGCGCGACGCCCTGGCCCACAACGTGGGCTGGATGCAGCGCTTCGCCGATGCCGCCGGCGTGGGCTTCGCCCCGCACGGCAAGACGACGATGTCGCCGCAGCTGTTCCGGCGCCAGCTCGATGCCGGCGCGTGGGGCCTGACGTTCGCCACCGTCACGCAGATGCAGGCCGGGCTCGCGGCCGGCGTGCGCAACGTGCTGATCGCCAACCAGGTGCTGGACGCCGCCGACCTGGGCGCCATCGCCGCGCTGGCCGACACCCACCCCGGCGTGCGCGTCGTCTTCCTGCTGGATTCGCTCGCGCAGCTCGAGCTCATCGAGGACGTGTCCAGCGACCGGCCGTTCGAGGTGCTGGTCGAGGTGGGCGTCGCCGGCGGCCGCACGGGCGTGCGCTCGCATGCGGACGCGCTCGCGCTCGCGCGCCGTGCGCACGCGAGCGGCGCGGTGTCGCTGGCGGGCATCGAGTGCTACGAGGGCCTGGGCAGCATGGTCGGCGGGGAGGGCGACGCGCCGGCGGTCGCCGACCTCATGGACCGCGTCGAGCGCCTCATGCGCGAATGCGACGCGGAGGGCCTGTTCGATGTCGACGAGGCGATCGTCTCGGCCGGCGGCTCCGCGGTGTTCGACCTCGTCGTGCCGCGCCTGCGCGTCGAGCTGACGCGGCCGGTGCGCGGCCTGCTGCGCTCGGGCTGCTACGTCACGCATGACCAGGGCCACTACACGCGCCTCGTGCGCGCGGCCAACCGCCGCCTGGGCTGCGACGACGCGCAGGGCCTGCGTGCCGCGCTCGAAGTGTGGGCGCTGGTGCAGTCCATGCCCGAGCCGGGCCTGGCGATTCTTGCCGTCGGCAAGCGCGACATCTCGTTCGACCTGGGCTTGCCGCTGCCGCTGGCCGTCGTCGCTCGCGCCAGCCGCGAGCGCGTGCCGGCGCCCGCGGCGTGGGCCGTCTCCAAGCTCAACGACCAGCACGCCTACCTGCGTCTGGGCGACGCCGCCGGCGGCCTGCAGGTGGGCGACCGCGTCTGCCTCGGCCTGTCGCACCCGTGCACCACCTTCGACAAGTGGCGCTGGATGCCCGTCGTCGACGAAGGCGGCGGCGTGGTCGACGCGATCGTCACCTGGTTCTGAACGCGATCGCTAGGGCCTGTTCATACTGAATGCGTGCCCGCGTGACCTCCAGAAAGCCCGCCTTCAAGGCGCGGGCGCGCCGACGTGGTGGCGCCACGGCAAGCGTTCCCTACGGTCACGACGCCGAAGGCGGGCTTTCTGGAGGATCACCCGCAGGGCCGGCTGCCTGCGAGGCCCCAGGCGTCGTTGGCAGCCGGCGCGGGCACGCATTGAGTGTGAACAGGCCCTAGAAGATCGATCGCCCCGTGAGCGTCGTGAAGCGCTCCAGCGCGAGCGACCCCGCCAGCGAGTTGCCCGAGGGCTCCAGTCCCGGCGACCAGACGCAGATGCCGCACTCGCCGGGCATCACCGCCACGATGCCGCCGCCCACGCCGCTCTTGGCGGGCAGGCCGACGCGGAACGCGAAGTCGCCGGCGGCGTCGTAGGTGCCGCAGGTCAGCATCAGCGCGTTCAGCCGCTTGGTCAGGCTGGGGCCGAGGACGGCGCTGCCGTCGGCCGGGTTGATGCCGCCGTGCGCGAGGAAGGCGACGGCGCGCGCGAGCTCGACGCAGTTCATCTCGATGGCGCAGTGGCGGCAATAGGCATCGAGCACGTCGTCGACGCTGTTGGCGAGGTTGCCGAAGGACTTGATCAGGTGCGCCATGGCGGCGTTGCGATGCGAGGTGCGGCGCTCCGAGGCGGCGACGGCGCGGTTGTAGTGCACGTCGCGGTTGCCGCACAGCGGGCGCAGGAACTCGACGACCGCGTTCTCGGGCGTGGCGAAGCGCGTGCACAGGATGTCGGTGCAGACCAGCGCACCCGGGTTGATGAACGGATTGCGCGGCCTGCCGTTCTCGGCCTCGAGCTGCACCAGCGAGTTGAACGGCGTGCCCGAGGGCTCGCGGCCGACGCGCTTCCACACGTCCTCGCCTTCGAGCTGCAGCGCCATCACGAGCGTGAACAGCTTGGAGATCGACTGGATCGAGAACGCATGGTGCGCGTCGCCGACGGTGTGCACCTGCCCGGTGATCGTCACCACGGCCATGCCGAAGTGCCGCGGCGACACGCTGGCGAGCTGGGGGATGTAGCTGGCGACCTGGCCTTGCCCGATGACGGGCTGCAGTTCATGGGCGATCTGGCGGAGGACGTCGGCGTAATCCATGGGCGGCGCTGAAGAAAGCTGTCGGCCCGCAGTATCGCGCCACGGCGCGTCTGGCGAGGTCGCGGGAGAAACAGCACAATCGCCGCCACACGCCAGTCAAGGAGAGGGAGCCCATGCTGATCTCGGTGGTCAATCGCAGCACGAAGGTGTCGGACGCGGAGCTGCAGGCGGCGGTGCGCGCCATCAATCGCCAGCTGGAGGAGGACTTCTATCCGCACTGGCAGTTCGGCGCGCGCCTGCGCGTCGACAGCGCGGGCCGCGTGCCGCGCTCGCGCGAGCGCAAGGTGGACCTGCCGCAGTTGCCGGGGCGGCGCGGCGACGCCGTCATCTACCTCGTCGACCATCCGACGATGGCGCAGACCGAGGGCTACCACGACAGCAACAACCTGGACGTGCCGTTCGGCTTCGTGTTCCTCGACGCCTGCGCCGACGGTGCCGACTGTTGGACGGTGGCCCTGTCGCACGAGGCGATCGAGCTGGTGGGCGATCCGCTGAGCAACCTGCTGGTGCAGGGCCCGCATCCGGAGGATCGCCGCCACCTCGTGTTCCACCAGTACGAGCTGTGCGACGCCGTTTCCGGCGAGTTCTACGAGATCGAGGGCGTCAAGGTGCAGAACTTCGTGCTGCCCGGATGGTTCTCGCGCAAGGTCGTCAAGGGCGCGCGCAACGATTTCCTGGGGCGCCCGCGCTCAGGCTCGTCGCTGCGCCCGTTCTCGGTGGCCCCCGGCGGCTACCTGCTGTTCTGGGACGACCGCAAGCCCGAGGGCAGGAAGTGGACGCCGTTCTACGACAAGCGCGACGGCATGGCCGAACGCAAGGTGCAGGAGAAGCTGGCCAACAAGCTGAGCCGCATGTCGCGGCGCGAGCGCGGGAAGTAGCCGGACGAGGCGCGGGCAATGCGCCGCGCCGCCAGCGTCAATTGCGGCGGCGACGCGCCAGCGGCACCAGGCCGGCCAGGCCGGCAAGCATCAGCGCCACGTTGCCCGGCTCCGGCACCGGGGTGCGAATCGGGACGATGCCCGCGTCGCTCGACAGGCGGACATAGAAGCCGCCCTGCATCGACGCGTCGGACGTGTTGGACAGCGTCACCGACAGGTCGGACTGCAGCGACCGATCGGAGTCGCCGCGGATATCGATCACCGCGAAGTCCGTGTCGATGTCGTTGAAGCCGGACGTGGCCGTCGAGAAAGCGAATTCGGCCAAGGCGTCCGCGGACCCGGTGAATCCGTCGACTTGCGACGTCGTTGCCGTCATGTCGACGGTTCCGGACATCACGAGCTCGGTGTGAGGGGAGAGGGTGAAGAGCGCCGTGGAATTCTGGACGCCCAGGATGACCGTGCTCTCGGCGAACCGGTAGTTCTTCGTGGCATCGCTGACCGAGGCCAGCGCCGTCGCGGTTCCGCCGTCCGTCAGGTCGTTCGTGATCGAGGCCTGTTCCAGGAAGCCGCTCTCGAAGGAGGCCGAGATCTGCGCCGGCCCGAACACGGAGCTTCCCTGGTCGAAGTAGCCGCTGGCGTAGACGAGGCTGCCGGGATAGGCGCTCAGGTCGATCGACGGCGTGATCCCGTCGCTCGGATCCAGGTCGATCAGCCGGAACTGGAAGTCGGACAGCTGCACGCTGGTGACAGCCGAGGCGCCGGCCGTCGTGGCGACGAGGCTCAGGGCGGCGGCCAGTACGGCGACGAGAGGTCGATTCATGATCTGTCCTTGGTGCTGAGGATGGCCAGGCGAGGGCGAAGGCGGTGCTTCGCGCGGTCGCGCAAGGGGCAATCGATGCGCCCGCTGCGCCAGAGACCAGGCTGTCCCCCTCGTGTCGTGGTTGAGAAGTTCGTTGAAGAATCCCCTCGAAAACGCCCGTGGCCGTCGTTGGCGTGCTCGCGAGGCATCGAGCCTCGCTCCGCGCGCCGCCTGGCCCACGGACGTTTGCGAGAGGATTCGGCAACGTCTCCTCTGCGCTCGGGACCCGTTCAACGAACTTCCCAATCACGACACTAGCGCGTCACCATCTTCCAGGCGACGAACAGCAGCACCACCGCGATCGCGGTGCGAAGCGGGCCGACCGGCGCGCGCGTGCTGATCCACGAGCCCGCGAGCACGCCGGGGATCGAGCCGGCCAGCAGGTTCAGCATCAGCACCGGGTCGACGCTGCCCAGGGCCAGGTGGCCCAGGCCGGCGATCAGCGTCAGCGGGATCGCGTGCGCGAGGTCGGTGCCCACCAGCTTGCCGGCCGACAGCCGCAGCGGATAGAGATAGACCAGCATCGCCGTGCCCAGCGCGCCGGCGCCGACCGACGTCAGCGTCACCATCGCGCCCAGCAGCACGCCGCAGGCCATCGTCAGCCACGGCTGCATGGCCTTGAAGCGCGCGCTGTCGCCGAGACGGAAGCGCGTGCCCATCGAGTGGATCTGCTCCTTGAACAGGATGCCGACGGCCGTCACGACGAGCGCGATGCCCAGCGTCGTCGTGATGAGCCCGCTGCGCAGCTGCGCGATGTGCTCGACGTGCATCCACGCGAGCGTCAGCGCCGCGGCGGGCAGGCTGCCCAGTGCGAGCCGGCGCACCACCTGCCAGTCGATGGTGCCTGCCTGGTGGTGGACGGCGGTGCCGAAGCTCTTGGTGATGGAGGCGTACAGCAGGTCGGTGCCGACGGCGGTGGTCGGGGCGACGCCGAACATCATCACCAGCAGCGGCGTCATCAACGCGCCCCCGCCCACGCCGGTGACGCCGACGATGGCGCCCACCAGCAGGCCGGCGACGGCATGCATCAGGTCGAAGGTCAAGACTGGGCCTGCAAGGAGACGGGAGTGATCGGGACGCCGCGCGTCGCGCGCGACAGAGACGGGAAGGAAACTGCGGCGTGGGACGGCACGCGGGGAATGCAGGTCCACCCAACATTTTCCGATCAGACGGCGTCGGCCGTTATGCGAAAACCGAGGATGCATAGCCGCCGCGCCGGCAATTCGGTTCCCGCCCGCCCGACCGACGGCTTAAAGTCGGCCCAAACCCGCCTCGGAAAACGGCCATGACCCTGCCCATCGACTTCCCCCACATCTCTCGCCCCCACCTGCTGCAACTGCTGCGCGACGCGCCCAAGGCCGAACTGCACATCCACATCGAGGGGTCGCTGGAGCCCGAGCTGATCTTCGAGCTGGCCAGGCGCAACGGCGTGGCGCTGCCGTACGCCAGCGTGGACGCGCTGCGCCGGGCGTATGCGTTCACCAACCTGCAGAGCTTCCTGGACGTCTACTACGCCGGGGCCAGCGTGCTGATCACCGAGGACGACTTCGACGCGATGGCGTGGGCGTACTTTCGCCGCGCCGCGCACGACAACGTCGTCCACACCGAGATCTTCTTCGACCCGCAGACCCACACGGCGCGCGGCGTCGACATGGGCGTCGTCATCCGCGGCCTGGACCGCGCGGCCCGGCGCGCGGAGGCCGAGCTGGGCCTGAGCGTGCGCCTGATCCTGTGCTTC
>DATCRO010000646.1:0-2970 GCA_036569025.1 Burkholderiaceae bacterium | reverse complement strand
TCGGCGAATCGGGCGCGGGCAAGTCGCTGACCGGCGCCGCGATCATCGGCCTGCTGGAACCGCCGGGGCGCATGGCGCGTCGGTGATGCTGATCACGCATGACATGGGCGTCATCGCCGAGACCTGCGACCGCGTGGCGGTGATGTACGCCGGACGCATCGTCGAGATCGGGCCTGTCGACGAGGTGATCCGCCGGCCCGCGCATCCGTACACGGCCGGCCTGATGGCGTCGGTGCCCACGCTGGACGGCGACGGCCGGCGGCTGGCGCAGATCGCCGGCGCGTTGCCCGACCTCGACGCGATCCCGCCCGGTTGCGCGTTCCACCCGCGCTGCCCGAAGGCGAGCCCGCGCTGCGCCGAGGAGCGACCCGAGCTGGCCCTGGTGCGGCGCACGCGCGCGGCCTGCTGGTGGCCCATCGTGGAAGGGCCCGCGGCATGAACGACGCGCGAGCGAAGGCGCCGCAGCGCCCCGCCACGGCCGCCACGGTGGTGGTCGAGGCGCGCGGGCTGGCCAAGTCCTTCGACTTGCGTCGTCCGCTGGCCGAGCGCCTGCTGCGCCGCGATGCGCCGCGCACGATCCCCGCCGTGCAGGACCTCAGCTTCACGATCGCGCGCGGCCGCACGCTGGCGCTGGTGGGCGAGTCGGGCTGCGGCAAGACGACGCTGGCGCGCCTGATGGTCGGCCTGGAGGCGCCCACGAGCGGCAGCGCGTGGGTGGAGGGCGTCGACGTGCACGCGACGCTGGCTGGACCGGCGGAGGCTGCGCGCGCCTTGCGCCGCCGCATGCAGATGATCTTCCAGGATCCGTTCGCCAGCCTGGACCCGCGCTGGCGCATCGGCGACATCGTGGCCGAGCCGCTGCTCGAGCAGGGCCTGATCCTGCCGGCGCAGGCGCCCGAGCGCGTGGCCGGGCTGCTGGCGTCGGTGGGATTGGCCGGCGTCGACGTGCGCCGGTTCCCGCACCAGTTCTCCGGCGGCCAGCGCCAGCGCATCTCGATCGCGCGCGCCATCGCGACCAGCCCCCAGTTCCTCGTCTGCGACGAACCGACGTCGTCGCTGGACGTGTCCGTGCAGGCCCAGGTGCTCAACCTGCTGGCCGACCTGCAGCGCGAACGCGCGCTGACGATGCTGTTCATCTCGCACAACCTGGTGGTCGTGCGCTACGTGGCCGACGACGTCGGCGTGATGTACATGGGGCGGCTGGTGGAGCTGGCGCCGCGCGGCGAGCTCTTCGGCGCGCCGCGCCATCCGTACACGCGCATGCTGCTGGCCGCCGTGCCCGACGTGCACGGCACGCGCCGCGAGCGCGCGCCGGTCGAAGGCGAGGCCTCGGATCCGCTGGCGCCGCCGCCGGGCTGCGCCTTCCATCCGCGCTGCCCGCACGCGAACGAGCGCTGCCGCGTCGAGCGGCCGGAACTGCGCGATTCGGGCGAGGTGCGCGTGGCGTGCCACGCGGTCGAGGAGGGGCGGCTCTAGTTCGCGGCCGGGGGCAGGCCCGGCGAGCTGGCGCCCCCGACCGGCGCGGCGGGCGTGGCCGGGCGGCCATCGTCGGGCGCGCTCGGCAGGCGCGCCACCGGCCTGGCCGCCGTGCCGGCCTGGGACGGCAGGTACAGCGGCCCCTTCTGGCCGCACGCCGCCAGCGCGAGCACGAGCGCCGCTGCGCACGCGGCCAAGACTCCACCGCGCGCAGGGCGGCGCTGCTCCGCTAGACTCGATCCCTGGCTTCCATTCATCCCACGGATTCTATCGACCATGTCGGCCCCGACCTTGCAGGACACCGAGTACCAGGCAGCCGCCGAGCGCGTGCTGGCCGCCATCGAGCGCCAGTG
This sequence comes from Burkholderiaceae bacterium, assembly GCA_036569025.1. Taxonomy (GTDB): domain Bacteria; phylum Pseudomonadota; class Gammaproteobacteria; order Burkholderiales; family Burkholderiaceae_C; genus Scleromatobacter. The sequence goes on along the minus strand of DATCRO010000646.1, from coordinate 1,141 downwards.
CGACGCCTGGCTGCAGCAAGGGGTCATCGACATCGACACCAACCGCGCCGGCGGCCTGGTGGAGCTCGAGTTCCCGAACGGCAGCAAGATCGTCGTCAACAAGCAGCCGCCGCTGCACGAGATCTGGCTGGCCGCGCGCAACGGCGGCTACCACTTCAAGTTCGCCGACCAGGCCTGGCGCGACACGCGCGACGGCGCCGATTTCTTCGCCCGCCTGTCCGACGAGGCGAGCCGCCAGGCCGGCCAGCCGCTGGCCTTCGCCGCGGCCTGACGTGGCCACCGTCCTCGTCCCGCTCCCGCGCATCGACTTCGACCCGACCGAGGCGGGCGTGCCCTGGCGCGTGCTGACCGAGGCCGGCCACGCCTTCGTCTTCGCCACGCCGGACGGCGCCCCGGCGCAGGCCGACCCGCGCATGCTGCACGGCACCGGGCTGGGGCTGCTGGCGCCGATGCTGCGCGCGCAGGGCAACGCGGTGGCCGACCATGACCGCATGGCGCAGTCGGCCGCGTACCGCGCGCCCCTGCGATGGAGCGAGATCGCCGACGGCGTCGAGGCAGGCCGCTTCGATGCGCTGCTGCTGCCCGGCGGCCACGCGCCCGGCATGCGCGAGTACCTCGAGTCGCCGCTGCTGCAGGCCGCGGTCGCCGGGTTCTTCGAACGCGACCGCCCCGTCGCCGCCATCTGCCACGGCACCGTGCTCGCCGCGCGCTCGCGCGTCGCGCGCGAGGGCGAGGAAGGGCGCAGCGTGCTGTACGGCCGGCGCACCACGGGCCTGACGCGCCAGCTCGAGATGCTGGCTTGGCGCCTCACGCGGCATCGCCTCGGCGACTACTACCGCACGTATCCGCAGACGGTGCAGGACGAGGTGGCCGCGGCGCTGCGCTCGCCGCGCGACTTCCTGGCCGGCCCGCCGGCGCTGCTGCGCGATTCCGACCGCCTGCAGCGCGTGGGCTTCACCGTGCGTGACGGCAACTACCTGTCCGCGCGCTGGCCCGGCGACGCCCACCGCTTCGCGCACGAGCTGGCCGGCATGCTGGCCTGAGCGACTCGCTGCGCGCCGCGTGTGCGCGTGCGCTCAGTTGCCGGTCTTGAAGAGATCGAGGATGCTCTTCTTCTCGTCGTCGGTGCTCTGCGGCTGCG
>DATCRO010000645.1:0-4782 GCA_036569025.1 Burkholderiaceae bacterium | reverse complement strand
GGGCACGGGGCCGCGGGCGGGCCCGGCGCCCGTCAGCGGATCGCGTCGTCGCCGGCGCGCTCGGTCTCGTCGATCGTGTCGTCGTCGTCCGGGCCGCGGGCGAGGTCCTCGCCGGCCATCTCGATGTCGGGATCGCCGTCGGCGACGCGCTCGGCCTCGCGATCGGCGTCGAGCGCCTCCTGGCTGGGGGTCAGCGATTCGCGCGAGACCTCGCGCGCCGCCTCGATGTAGACGTCACCCTTGCCGGGACGGGGGGCGTCCGAGCGCTCGCCGGGCAGGTCGGCGCGATCCGCGCGGCCCATGACCGTGTCGGCGCCGCCGTTGTCGCGGTCGATGTCGTCCAGCGGATCGGCGGCGTGTCGGATGGAAGGTGCGGGCATCTTGGATCTCCCGGGGCTGTTGCTACGGCCCGGTTCGGCAACCGCCATGCCACTGGCGTGCCGGCGGCTAGCGCCGGCGGCGGCTCCGAAACACGCTCAACAGCGCCAGCGCGATGATCGCGCCCACCAGGGCCACCGACAGCGCGCCGAAATCGAGCACCTTCGGGTCGCCGGCATGCAGCCCGAAATACGGCGCCACGACCCAGCCCGCGACGAGCGCCCCCACCACGCCGACGATCACGTTGACGAACACGCTCTGGTCATCGTTATCCCGCATCAACGAGCCTGCGACCAGGCCGATGACCGCGCCAACGACCAGCCAGATGACGATGTGAACCATGTAAGCGAATCCTCGACGACCACGACGCCCGCGGCGGCCTGCCCGGCAGCAAACGCCGTTCCCGCAGAGCAACCCCACGAACCGTAGGTGCAGATCCCGCCGCGGTCGAGCTATCGTCTTACAAGCGTGCGGCCCCCCCGTGGGCAGAATCGGTCCCGACTCGGCGCAAGCTTCCCTCGAGGCGCGTCGACGCCGATGCGACCTCGCGGTGTGGAGGTCCGCCCCGCCCCCTCCGCCAGCCGAACGACAGCAAGACACCGAACTACCATGACTCATGCGTTGATCGTCGAAGACGACGCCGACTCCGCCGAGACGATGGCGGCCCTGATCTCCGCGCAGGGCTTCACCGTCGCGATCGCCCGGACGATGCGCGATGCCCGCCGCCAGATCGTGCTGCAGCTGCCCGACCTGGTGCTGCTGGACCTGCAACTGCCCGATGGAAGCGGCATGGACCTGTTCCAGGACGCCCAGCTCGTGGCCAACTCGGAGATCGTGCTGATCACCGGCCACGCCAGCCTGGAGAGCTCGATCCAGGCCCTGCGCATGGGCGCAGCCGACTACCTCGTCAAGCCGATCAACATGAAGCAGCTGCAGGGCATCCTGTCGCGCGTCATGCGGCCCTCGGCCATCCAGGCCGAACTCGCCTCGCTCACCGCCGAATGGGAGGCCTCCGGCCACTTCGGCCACCTCTGGGGCCGCTCGCCGCCGATGCGGCGCATCTACGAGCAGATCTCGCGCGTGGCCGTCACGGCCGTCTCGGTGTTCATCACCGGCGAGAGCGGCACCGGCAAGGAAGTCGTCGCCCAGACCGTGCACGACCTGAGCCGCCGCCGCAAGCACCCGTTCCTGGCCGTCAACTGCGGCGCCATCTCGCCCAACCTGATCGAGAGCGAGATCTTCGGCCACGAGAAAGGCAGCTTCACCGGCGCCGACCGCCAGCACCAGGGCTTCTTCGAACGCGCCCACGGCGGCACGCTGTTCCTGGACGAGATCACCGAGATGCCGCTGGAGCTGCAGGTCAAGCTGCTGCGCGTGCTCGAGACGGGCATGTTCATGCGCGTCGGCTCCACGGTGGCGCAGGAAGCCGACGTGCGCGTCATCGCCGCCACCAATCGCCCGCCCGAGCAGGCGGTGGCCTCCGGCAAGCTGCGCGAGGACCTGCTGTACCGCCTGAACGTCTTCCCCATCGAGCTGCCGCCGCTGCGCGACCGCGCCGAGGACGTGCCGCTGCTGGCCCAGCATTTCCTGTCGGCCATCTGCGAGCGCGAAGGCACCACCAAGACGTTCACGCCCGCCGCCGTGCAGCGCCTGCAGGCCTACCGGTGGCCCGGCAACGTGCGCGAGCTGCGCAACGTCGTCCAGCGCGCGTACGTGATGGCCTCGGGCAACACGATCAACGAGGAATGGCTGCCCGACGACCCGCACGGCCCCAACAGCGCGTACGCCACCTCGCTGACCGCCCCGAGCCGGACCGGCACCACGCCCGCGTCAGCGCCCGCGCCCGCGCACCCGCCGGCCGCCAGCGGCCCGTCGATCACCATCCCGATCGGCACCTCGATGGCCGATGCGGAGCGCCAGCTGATCCTGGCCACGCTCGAGCACTTCAACCAGCAGAAGGAACGCACCGCCGCGGCGCTGGGCGTGAGCCTGAAGACGCTGTACAACCGCCTCAAGGAGTACGCGGCCGACAAGGTCGATGTGGCGCCGGAGTGATCCCGCCTGGGTCCTGCGGACAAGAAGAACGGCACCCGCGGGTGCCGTTTTCATTGATGGAAAGGCAGATCAGCGCTTGACCTGATTGCCGATCACGCCACCGACCGCGGCGCCCGCGGCGGTACCGCCAGGGGTACCGGTCAGGACGGCGCCGGCGGCGGCGCCGATGCCCGCGCCCACGGCCGTGCTGTGCTCGCGCGGCGTCATGCCGGCGCAGGCGGCGAGACTGGAGGCGAAGGCCAGGGTGGCGACGAGGCTGCCGATTCGATGCGAAGTCATGGTGGTCCTTGCTTGTTGCGGGCATGGGCCCGATGCCCTTTCCAGGCAAGTGCCGTACCGCGGCCGCCGTCGCGCAAGTGTTGCCGACGTTCGTTCCGGCCCGCTTCGCCGCGTGGCGTGAAATGCGACAGGACGGTGGGCATGGCGTTTGCTGGCTCGCCAGTTCGGGAAGGGGTGCACGAGACTGGCCAAGCCAGCCAACATCAGGGGAATGCCATGCGAGAAACGGTGCTGTACGTCGAGGATCATCCAGTCAACGTGCTGCTGATGCAGACGGTGTTCGAGCTGCGGCCCGAGCTCGAGCTGGTGGTCGCCGTCGACGGCGAATCGGCCATGGCCGCCACGCAGCACCTCAAGCCCGCGCTCCTGCTGCTGGACCTGCGCCTGCCCGACTGCCACGGCACCGAGCTGCTGCACAAGATGCGCCAGGTGCCCGGCTGGGAGGAGATCCCCGCCATCGCCGTCACCGCCGAGGCCGAATTCATGCCGGCGGGCACCACGTTCTGCGACGTGTGGCACAAGCCGCTGCGCGTCCCCACGCTGCTGGCCCGCCTGGACCGCGTCCTCGCCCCGCCGTCGGCCGCGCGACGCGACGCGTCCCCGGGCACCGCCGCCCGCGCGGTGGCGACCTTTCCGCGCACCAGCTACGCCTGAACGTCCCGGCCGCCCAAGCGGCCGGGCTCTTTCAGCCTTCGATCATGCGCGCCAGGGCGTGCGGGTCGACCGGCTTGAGCATGTGGCCGTCGAAGCCCGCATCCTTGCCCCGCTGGCGGTCGCCCTGCTGGCCGTAGCCGGTCAGCGCGATCAGCAGCGCGCCGGCGGTCTGCGGCGTCTGGCGCAGGCGGCGCGCCACCTCGTAGCCGTCCATCAGCGGCAAGCCGATGTCCAGCAGCACCACGTCGGGCCGGAACTCGGACGCCACGTGCAGCGCCTGCAGGCCGTCCTTGGCGCTGCGCACCTGGTGGCCCGAGAGCGACAGCAGCATCGTCGTCGTCTCCACGACGTCGATGTTGTCGTCCACGACGAGGATGCGGCGCGAGATCGCGGCCGCCGGCAGCCGGCCGCCCTCCTGCTCCGGCACCACCGCGACGTCGTCCTCGCCCAGGCACGGCAGCAGCACGCGGAACTGCGAGCCCTGGCCCGGCCCGGCGCTGCTGGCCACCACGTCGCCGCCGTGCAGCTGCACCAGGCGCTGCACCAGCGTCAGGCCCACGCCCAGGCCGCCCTGCGTGCGGTCAAGGGCGCGCTTGCCCTGCTCGAACAGCTCGAACACGTGCGGCAGCAGGTCGGCGTCGATGCCGATGCCGTTGTCGCGCACCTCCAGCAGCGCGAACTCGCCGCCATGGGTGTTCTCGTGTGCCACCGTCACCGAGATCGCCCCGCCCTCGGGCGTGTACTTGATCGCGTTGGACAGCAGGTTGTTGACCACCTGCGCGAGCCGGGTCGGGTCGCCGTTGAGGTTGATCGGCTTGGCCGGCAGCGACAGCGTCAGCGTCTGGTGGCGCTTGTGCATGGCCTCGCGCTGCGTGTCGATGCTCTGGGTCACCAGCGTCACGAGGTCCAGGCACTGCGACTGCAGGACGACCTTGCCCTGGCTGATGCGCGCGACGTCCAGCAACTCGTCGACCAGGCGCGTGAGCTGGCGCACCTGGCGGTCGGTGACGTCGGCGGCCCAGCGCACCTTGGTCTCGGTGGGCGCGGCCAGGCGGATCAGTTCGACCGCGTTGCGGATCGGCGCGAGCGGATTGCGCAGCTCGTGCGCGAGCATCGCCAGGAACTCGTCCTTGCGCCGGGCCTCCTCCTCCAGCCGCGCCTCGGCCTGGCGCCGCTCGGCGATCTCGAGCTGCAGGGCGTTGTACAGGCTGGCCGTGGCGAACGCGATCGCGGCGCGCGCGGCGACTTCGTCCAGCAGCGCCGCGCTCATGGGCGTGAGCTCGCCGTCGATCCACAGCGCGCCGAGGAAGCGGTCGCCGTGCACCAGCGGCAGCATCTGCAGCGCGCCGTCGACGAGGGGCGCCGCGGAGTCGCTCGGCGCCGCGGAACGCTCGAGCGCCTGGCGCAGCAACGCGA
>DATCRO010000644.1:0-4943 GCA_036569025.1 Burkholderiaceae bacterium | reverse complement strand
CTGACGCTGCTGCGCGAGGGCCTGGAGGTCGAGACCGCGGCCACTGTCGCCCAGGCGCGCGAGATCCTGCAGACGCGCCTGTTCCGCGCTGTCATCAGCGACATGCGGCTGCCCGACGGCACCGGCCTGGACCTGCTGCAGTGGCTGGAGCAGAGCGGCCGGCCCGAGAAGGTGATCGTCGTCACCGCCTACGGCTCGCCCGAGAACGCCGTCACGGCGCTCAAGGCCGGCGCGTTCGACTACCTGACCAAGCCCGTCGACCTGCGCCAGTTCCGCGCGGTGGTCGCGTCGGCGATGGGACGCTCGCGCGCCACGCCGGCGCCGCCCGCGGGCGACGCGACGCCGTCCGACGGCAAGGGCGATCCGCTGCGCCGGCTCGTCGGCAGCTCCGACGCGATGGCCAACGTGCGCGGGCTGGTCGAGAAGGTGGCGCGCAGCATGGCGCCGGTGCTGGTGCAGGGCGAGTCGGGCACCGGCAAGGAGCTCGTCGCGCGCGCCATCCACGACGTCAGCGCCCGCGCCGGCCAGCCCTTCGTCGCCGTCAATTGCGGCGCCATCCCCGAGACACTGCTCGAAGCCGAGTTCTTCGGCGTGCGCAAGGGCGCCTTCACGGGCGCCAGCGCCGACCGCGACGGCTTCTTCCAGGCGGCCAACGGCGGCACGCTGTTCCTCGACGAGATCGGCGACCTGCCGTTCGCGATGCAGTCCAAGCTGCTGCGCGCGATCCAGGAGCGCGCGGTGCGCGCGATCGGCGCCACCTCCGAGCAGACGATGAACGTGCGCATCGTCAGCGCCACGCACAAGGACCTCGCCGCCGAGGTACAGGCCGGGCGCTTCCGCCAGGACCTGTTCTACCGGCTCAACGTGATCGACATCAAGGTGCCGCCCCTGCGCGAGCGCCTGGTCGACCTGCCGGCCATCGCCGACGCGCTGCTCGCGCGGCTGGCGCGCGAGGTGGGCGTGGCGCCGGCGCGGCTGTCGCCCGACGCCCGCGCGCTGCTGGCGCGCTACGCGTTCCCCGGCAACGTGCGCGAGCTCGAGAACCTGCTGCACCGCGCGGTGGCGCTCAGCGACGGCGAGATGATCGTGCCGGCCGACCTCGCGCTGCCCGAGGCGCTGCTGGCCGACACCCGCCCCGCGCCGCCGCCGCGCGACCCGGACGCCGACGTCATCGCCGCCGTGGTGGTCGACGACCACGACGGCCCGCCGGCGGCCGAGGCCATCGGGGCGGCCGTGCCCGCCGCGCCCGCCGCCGGATCCGAGCCGGTGCCGGCTGACCTCGTGCGCTACCTGGACGAGGTGGAGCGCGAGATCCTCGTGCGCGCGCTCGAGCGCCAGAACTTCAACCGCACCGCGGCCGGCGCCAGCCTGGGGCTGTCGCTGCGCCAGATGCGCTACCGGATGGCGCGGCTCGGCATCACCGAGTCCGAGGCGTCGGACCCGACATGAGCGACGCCCGGCCGCCCGAAGGCGCTCGCCTCGCAGTGCGCGGCACGGAGATGTCCTGATGCATTCCGACTGGGACGATGGCTGGTGGCGCCACGCCCGGCGCGTGCCGTCCCCGAACTTCAGGGCGCGGCCCGGCGACGCCCGCGTCGACACCGTGGTGCTGCATTCGATCAGCCTGCCTCCGGGCGAGTACGGGGGCGATGGGGTCGAGCGCCTGTTCACGAACACGCTCGACTGGTCGGCGCATCCCTATTTCGAGACGATCCGCGGGCTGGAGGTGTCGGCCCATTTCCTCGTGCGGCGCGACGGCTCGGTGTTGCAGTTCGTCTCGATCGACGACCGTGCGTCGCACGCCGGCCGCTCGAGCTGGGCCGGCCGCTCCGAGGCCAACGACTGGTCGATCGGCGTCGAGCTCGAGGGACTCGAAGGCGACACCTTCGAGCCCGCGCAGTACGACGCGCTCGCGAGGCTGCTGCCGGCGATCGATCGCGTCCGCGGCATCCGCCACGTCGTCGGCCACGAGCACGTCGCGCCCGGACGCAAGATCGATCCGGGCCCGGGATTCGACTGGCCGCGCCTCGCGTCGCAGTTGCATTGGGACGACGAACGCATCCCGCCGGCGAAACCGCGCGGCGACTGAATCCCGCTCGTCGCGCAGGCCTGGATCCATGCGGGTCGCGGACCCGCAATGCGGTCCGGGACCAGCATCCATGCGGGTCGCGATGCACGATGCGCGCAACGGCGCGGGCTGGTGGACCGCACCCGTCCGTGATGCGCCGCAGCGAAAGCCGGGCCTCGCGTCGAGAATTCTCCCCGTCGATCGTGACACTACGGGTAGTGCCTAGGAGGTTTTTTAACGCTACGTATAGCGTTGCCATCGCCTAGCTGATACAGTGGCTCCATCGGTTGAACGACGCCGTCGTTCACCTGACTAGTTGGTCAACTGGTAGCAGAACCTTCATGCTCATCCCAATCGACCCATCCCGCGAACGGGCAGCCGGCATCGGCCGGCAGTCATCGCAAGGGAGGGTGGAGTCGACGGCAGTGCCGAGCGGATAGCGCCACCCAAAGTCGTAGCAACGAGCTCGCGGAAACCGCGAGTCGGGCCGCGGCTTTGTGCGTTGGAAATCACAGGTTCTCCACCGGAAGCCCACCGGTCATCCACAGGTTTTCCGTTCAAGACAAATTTCAGCAAGAGGGGTCGCCATGCAGGGAATCGCATCCACCATCAATGAGACCGGGGCCGCAGTGCACGCCGCGCCTGCCCAGACGGTCGTCGGCTCCCAGTCCGCCTACCAGGGCTACCAGATCATCCGCCGCAACGGCGCGGTGGTGAGCTTCGAACCCAGCAAGATCGCCGTTGCGCTGATGAAGGCGTTCCTGGCCGTGCACGGCACGCAGGGCGCGGCCTCGGCCAGCGTGCGCGAGACGGTCGACGGCCTGACCGAGAGCGTCGTGCGCGCGCTGCTGCGCTCGCGCCCGGCCGGCGGCACCTTCCACATCGAGGACATCCAGGACCAGGTCGAGCTGGGCCTGATGCGCGGCAGCCACCACGAAGTGGCGCGCGCCTACGTGCTGTACCGCGAGCGCCGCGCGCAGGATCGCATCAAGGCCGGCGAGGTGCCGACCCGCGCCGCCGAGCCCGAGCTGTTCGTCACCGACAAGGGCGAGCGCGTGCCCCTGGACGTCGCCCACCTGCGTTCGCTGATCGAGGCCGCCTGCGCCAACCTCGGCGCCGACGTCGTGGCCGAGCCGGTGTTCGCCGAGACGCGCCGCAACCTGTACGACGGCGTGCCGATGGACGAGGTCTTCAAGGCCGCCATCCTGGCCTCGCGCACGCTCATCGAGAAGGAGCCGGCCTACACCAAGGCCACCGCGCGCCTGCTGATGCACACGATCCGCAAGGAGATCCTGGGCGAGGAGGTGTCGCAGGAGCAGATGGGCGAGCGCTACGCCGAGTACTTCCCCAGGTTCATCAAGCGCGGCATCAAGGCCGAGCTGCTGGACGAGAAGCTGGCGCAGTTCGACCTGGCCAGGCTGGGCGCCGCGCTCGACGCGTCGCGCGACATGCAGTTCGACTACCTCGGCCTGCAGACCCTGTTCGACCGCTACTTCCTGCACGAGAACGACGTCCGCATCGAGCTGCCGCAGGCGTTCTTCATGCGCGTGGCCATGGGCCTGGCGCTGGGCGAGATCGACCGCGAGGCGCGCGCGATCGAGTTCTACAACGTGCTGTCGACCTTCGACTTCATGTCGTCCACGCCCACGCTGTTCAACTCGGGCACCCGCCGCTCGCAGCTGTCCAGCTGCTACCTGACGACCGTGGCCGACGACCTCGACGGCATCTACGAGGCGCTGAAGGAAAACGCGCTGCTGTCCAAGTTCGCCGGCGGCCTGGGCAACGACTGGACCAACGTCCGGGCGCTCGGCTCCTACATCAAGGGCACCAACGGCAAGAGCCAGGGCGTCGTGCCGTTCCTGAAGGTGGTCAACGACACCGCCGTCGCCGTCAACCAGGGCGGCAAGCGCAAGGGCGCGGTCTGCGCGTACCTCGAGACGTGGCACCTGGACATCGAGGAGTTCCTCGAGCTGCGCAAGAACACCGGCGACGACCGCCGCCGCACCCACGACATGAACACGGCGAACTGGATTCCCGACCTGTTCATGCGCCGCGTGATGGAAGGCGGCGACTGGACGCTGTTCTCGCCGTCGACCTGCACCGACCTGCACGACCTCGTGGGCCTGGAGTTCGAGAAGGCCTACACCGCCTACGAAGCCGCCGCCGACCGCGGCGAGCTCAAGCTGTTCAAGCGCGTGCCGGCCAAGGACCTGTGGCGCCGCATGCTGACGATGCTGTTCGAGACGGGCCACCCCTGGATCACGTTCAAGGACGCCTGCAACGTGCGCTCGCCGCAGCAGCACGTCGGCGTCGTGCACTCGTCCAACCTGTGCACCGAGATCACGCTCAACACGAGCGAGACCGAGATCGCCGTCTGCAACCTCGGCTCGGTCAACCTGGCCCAGCACCTGGTCGCCGGTGCCGACGGCCAGCTGGGCATCGACCACGCCAAGCTGCAGAAGACGGTGCGCACCGCGATGCGCATGCTCGACAACGTCATTGACATCAACTACTACGCGGTCAAGAAGGCGCGCGACTCGAACCTGCGCCATCGCCCGGTGGGCCTGGGCATCATGGGCTTCCAGGACTGCCTGTACCAGCTGCGCACGCCGTACGCCAGCGAGGCCGCGGTCGAATTCGCCGACCGCTCGATGGAAGCCGTCTGCTACTACGCGTACTCGGCCTCGACCGAGCTCGCCGCCGAGCGCGGCCGCTACTCGTCGTTCAAGGGCTCGCTGTGGGACAAGGGCATCCTGCCGTTCGACTCGATCGACCTGCTGGCCAAGAACCGCGGCGGCTACGTCGAGGTCGACCGCTCGATCACGCTCGACTGGGACGCGCTGCGCGCCAAGATCGCCCAGCACGGCATGCGCAA
>DATCRO010000643.1:0-10694 GCA_036569025.1 Burkholderiaceae bacterium | reverse complement strand
CCGCGACCCTCTCATGGAGCTAGAGACTTGACCAGGATCCTGGTAGTCGACGACCTCAAGGACATCACCGAGACGATGGGTGTGCTCTTCGAGGCGCTCGGCCACGACACCAAGGTCGCCGCCGACGGGCGGCAGGCCGTTCGCACGACGCTCGAATTCGAGCCGGACATCATCTTCCTGGACCTGGACATGCCGGTGCTCAACGGCTACGAAGCCGCCCGCGAGATCCGCGGTGCGCCGCTGCCGCGCCAGCCGTTCCTGATCGCGCTCACGAAGGCCCACGGCACCACCGTCGAAGTGGCCACCCGGGCGGTCGGCTTCGACTTCTACCTGCGCAAGCCGGTCGACACCAACGCCTTGCTGGCATTGGTGGCCGATCTGTCGACGCGCACGCGCCAGGCGGGATGATCCGGCGCGGGCCGCGCGTGTTCGCGGTCCGCGCCGGCGCTCAGGCGACGCCGACGACCGGCGGGACCTGCCGGGTCTGCGAAACCTGCACGAACTGCGTGATCTGCGCGGCCTGCGTGGCCGTCGTGCGCTGCGTCTCGGCGCGGGTCTCCAGACGCGCGACGCTGGCGGGCTCGACCGGCAGCGTCACCGCCTGGCGCACCGACACCGGCGCGTAGGAATCGGCGCCCACGTGCAGGTCGTGCGTGCGCAGGTCGACGCGCGGGGCCGGCGGCGGCCCGTGGCCGTCGGCCACCAGCACCTGGTGCTGCACGGTGACGTCGTGCTGGACCGGCTCGGCCTGCACCGTCTGCTGCGCCACGACCCGGGTCTGCGCGAGCGTGCCCCGGCGATCGTCGCTGCTCTCGCGCCAGGTGTTCCCGGCGTTGTCCTCGCGCTCGTCGTCGCGCGCCGGGGTCTGCGGCTCGCTCGCGCCGACGCTGCCGACCGTGGTGGCCACGTGCGCCGTGAGCTGCGCGTACTCGGCGTGCAGCGTCTGGCGGTCGGTGTCGCTCAGCGACCCGGCGGCCGACTGCAGCGCGATGCTGCGCATCATCTCGAGCGCGGCCGGCACGCTGCTCATGGCACCCGCGACCGCGACGGTCGACAGGCTGGTCATGGGGTCGGGAATCGTGCTGGCCGCGTCGCGCGCGGCGCGCTGCGTGGCGGCGATGTCGGCCAGGTGCGCGTCGTTGCGCGTCTCCGCCTGCACCTGCTGCCGGAAATCGGCGCGCGCGTTCGCCTCGACAGCCGCCGCCTTCGCGGTGGGCGTGCTGTCGTAGGAGAAAGACGTGGCGACGGGCGGGGTGCTGGGCGTCAACATGACGAGGTCCTTCGGCGTGCGACCCGAAAGCAGGCGGCACGCGCTCGATATCTTGCCCACGCCACCACCGGCGCGGAAGTGCCTGGCACAGCCGCGCGGACGGGGACGTGAAGAAATGCCGGCACCTTCCTGGGCTGTTCCGACGATGCTCCGGTTGGCGTTGGTGCTAGTCGAGGACGGTGCTTGGACGGGTATTCGGCGGGGTCCAGGGGAACTTGAGGGCTTTTTTCAAGATTTTTTGGCGAGGCCGGAGGGGTCTGGCCTTCGCCTCGGATCGCGTCCAACGCCACGGCTGCGATCGGCTTGCCGGCGCGATTCGAGGAGAGGCCGGTCCCCTCCCGGCGCGTGCTTGCATATCGCATTTCCTTCGTTGGCCCGGCCGGCCGCCGCCCCTACGCTGGCAGCCATGAACTCGCTCCACACGCCCCACGACCGCCGCGCGCCCGGCGCGGCCCATCCGCGTCTCGTGATCGTGCCCGGACTGCATGGCAGCGGGGCCGAGCACTGGCAGAGCTGGCTGCACGGACAGGTGGCGGGGGCGGTGCGCGTCGAGCAGGAGGCCTGGAGCACGCCCGACCTGGAGCGCTGGAGCGACCGGGTGGCCGACACCGTCGCCGCGCTCGGCGCCGGCCCGCACGTGGTCGTCGCGCACAGCTTCGGCTGCCTGGCGACGGTGCGGGCGCTCGCCAGGCGCCCGTCGCTGCACATCGCCCAGCTGCTGCTGGTGGCGCCGGCCGAACCGAACCGGTTCGACGTCGCCGCGGCGCTGCCGTCGACGCGCCTGGCCGTGCGCAGCTGCGTGGTCGCGAGCGACGACGACCCGTGGATGTCCGCCACCCAGGCGCACGCCTGGGCGCTGCGCTGGGGCAGCGACTGGATCAACCTCGGCAACGCCGGCCACATCAACGTCGAGTCCGGCTACGGGCCGTTCCCGCTGGCGCGCGAGTGGGCCACCGGCGCGCTGAACCGGCTCGACACGCGACCCTGGCGCCAAGCCGCCTGAGGGCGCCCGGGCCAGGCCCGGGCCAGGCCTGGGCGCGCACCCGCCGCGCGCACGGCATCATGCCGGGATGCGCGCCCTGGCCCGCCTCACCGAAGAACTGGAATCGCGCCCGGACGACGCCGATCGCGTTGACGCGCTCGCGCGCTGGCTGCGCGCGGCCGGGCGTGATGCGGGCGCACTCGCGCTCGCGTGGCTGGTCGCGGGGTCGAAGGCCGCGCGCCCGCCGCGCGTGACGCAGGCCGCGTTGCTCGAGGCCGCGCGCGCGCTCGCTGCCGGCCAAGGCACCGCGCCCTGGCTGTTCGACGCCGGCATCGCCGCGGCCGACGAACTGGCCGAGGCGATCGCGCTGATGCTGCCGTGGCCGGACGCGGCCGCGCGCCCGGAGCTGGCGGACTGGCTGGCCGACTGGTCCGCCGCCGGCGCCCAGCCAACCGCGTCGCGCGCGGACGCGGTCGCCCGCGCCATCGCCCGCGTCGACGACGCCCTGGCGCGCCGCTGGGCCGTGCGCGCCGCCTGCGGGCTGGCCCGTCCGACGGTCGACGACTGGCAGTGGCAGCGAGCCTGGGCCCGCGCGTTCGGGCTCGACGCGCAGGCCGTCGCCTGGTGGTGGCACGAGCGCCGCGAGCCGCTGCGACATGACCTGCCGCCCGGCGCCCTCCCACGGCCGCACGACGCCGCGCCGCTGTCCGACGCGCCCGCGACGCTGCACGAGACCCTTCGGGCCGCCTGGCAGCGCGGCGAGTGGCACGCGCAGCCGCGTTGGCGGGGCGTGCGCGTGCATGTCGTGCGGCGCGGCGAGCGCGTCGCCGTCTGGCAGGTCGGTGGCCCATTGCTGAACGCTCGACTGCCGGCGGACTGGCTCGCCCCCGCGCCGTGGCCCGAGCACGGCGTCGTCGAGGCGCTGCTGCTGGCCTGGCACGCGGGCCGCATCGCGCCGCCGGACGAAGCCTGGGCCACGCGCCCGCGCGCCGGCGGCCCGACGCTGCACCTGGCGCTGGCCGACTGGCACGGCGAGCCGGCGTCGGCCGCCGAACGCCGGGCGCAACTGCGCGCGCGCTGGCCCGAGGCCGACCCGGCGCAGGTCGCCGCGTTGCCGCCCATCTTCATGCTGCCGACGCTGGCGCCGTCCGGCGACACCCTGCAGGTCCGCGCCGACGCGGCTCGCGCGCACGGCGGTTGCGGCCTCGTCCTGCGCGCTGCGTCGTCGCACGTCGCCTGGACGGTGCGCGCCGGCCTGCATCGCGTCCGCGCAGTGCTGCAGTACGTGCCCTCGGAGCTGCTGGTGGCGGACCCCGCGGCCGCGGGGGGACTGGCCGGCGCGGGCTGCGGCTTCGCGCTGTGGAACCGCATGCCGCGTTCCGAGGCCGAGCAGCATGCAGCCATGACGGCCTCGCTGTCCGGCGAATTCCTGCCGCCGCCCGACGACGCGCCCGGCACCGAGGGCTTGCGGCTGCTGCCGCTCGCACGCCTGCCCATCGAGCTGCCCGACGGCGAGCTGCCGGCCCTGCACGCCTGGCTGCGCGAGCATGCGGGCCAGCGCTTCGGCGGCGTCCAGGCGGTGGCGCCGGTGCAGGTCTTCGAGATCGGCTTCGCGCAGGCCCGGCCCAGCCGGCGCCACCGCATCGGTGCGACGCTCGCCGGCGCGCGCGTGCTGCGCTGGCTGCGCGATGCGCCGCCGGGTGGCGCCCAGTTGGCGGACGACGTCATCCCCGACTAAAGTCCACCACTCGACGTGACCAGGAGTTCGCGTGGAGACTGAGATCAACCGGCGCATCCTCGATTCGCTGGAGTCGGGCCTGATGTGGTTCGATGCCGAGCGCCGCATCGTCGATGCCAACCGCGCGGCGCGCGAGGTGCTCGGGCTCGAGGAGCGGCATTTCGGCGCACGCATCGAGGATCTCGGCTGGGCCCAGTCCGACGAGCATGGCATGCCCATGCCCGAGGAGGCGCGTCCGCTGCGGCGCGCGCTCGACGGCAGCGGCGAGACGACGTCGGGCATCGTCGTCGTCGACACCTCGGCGCGCGGCCGGCGCTGGCTGCGCATCCGCGCGACGCCGGTCGACTGCATCGCCGCCGGCCGCGGTCGCGGCGCGATCGTCTCGTTCACCGACTTCACCGAGGAGCGCGCCGCCGCGCGTGCGCTGATGGAGACCGAGCAGCTGCTGCGCATGTTCGGCGACCACTCGATGGACCTGCTGTGGATCGTCGACCCGGGCACGCGCAGGCTGCTGTACATGAACTCGGCCTACGAGCGCATCTGGGGCCGGCCGGCGGCGCCGCTGTACGAGGACCTGTCGCACTGGATGGACGGCATCCACCCGGACGATCGCGAGCGCGTGGCCGAGGCGGCGCGCCATGCCGACCCTTCGGGCATGTACCAGACCGAGTACCGCGTCATCCGCCCCGACGGCCGACTCGTGTGGATCCGCGGCCGGGGCTTCCCGCTGTTCGCGCCGGACGGCCGCATGCGCTACCTGGCCGGGTTCGCCGAGGACATCACGCTGGCGCGTGTCAACGAGGAGCTCGAGCGCGCGCACCGCGTCGCGCAGGAGCGCCTGGAGCGCATCGTCGCGACGGCGCCGGGCGCGGTGCACTCGTACTGCCGCGACGCGCAGGGCCAGGGCCGCTTCGTGTTCGCCAGCCCGGCCATCCGCGACCTGCTGGGCGTCGATGCGACGACGCTCGTGGCGCGCCGCATCGACCTGCTCGAGCTCGTGCACCCGGACGATCGCGCGCTCGTCGAGCAGTCGCTGCGCGAGTCCGCCGATCTCGGCAGCGCGTGGCTGGCCATCTTCCGCGTGCCGCTCGTGCGCGGCGGCGAGCGCTGCGTCGAGGCGCACTCGATGCCCGTGCGCGAGGACGACGGCGGCGTCGTCTGGCACGGCTTCCTGATCGACATCACCGACCGGCGGCGCGCCGAGCAGGAGATCCGTTCGCTCAACGTCGAGCTGGAGAACCGCGTGGCCGAGCGCACGTCCGAGCTGGAGGCCAAGCACCGCGAGATGGAGTCGTTCACGTACTCGGTGTCGCACGACCTGAAGGCGCCGCTGCGCGGCATCGACGGCTACAGCCGGCTGCTGGAGTCCGACCACGGCGACCAGCTCGACGACGAGGGCCGCTTCTTCGTGGCCACCATCCGCAAGGCGACGGCGCACATGGGCGAGCTGATCGACGACCTGCTCGCCTACTCGCGCATCGAGCGCGGCCGGCCGCGGCTGGGGCCGGTGGAGTCGGGGCCCGTCGTGGCCAGCGTCGTCGACGGCGCGGCCGGCGCGATCGCCGACGGCGGCATCGCGCTGCGCTCGCGCGTCGACCCCGGCGTGACGGCGCTGGGCGAGCACGACGGCCTCGTGCTGGCGCTGCGCAACCTGCTGGACAACGCCATCAAGTTCACCGCCGGCCGGCCCGACCGCATCATCGAGATCGGCGCGCGCCGCGCCCAGGGCCATGCGCTGTTCTGGGTGCGCGACAACGGCCCCGGGTTCGACATGCGCTACCACGACCGCATCTTCGAGATCTTCCAGCGACTGCACCGCGCCGAGGACTACCCGGGCACCGGCGTGGGCCTGGCCATCGTGCGCAAGGCGGTGGAGCGCATGCACGGCAAGGTCTGGGCCGAGAGCGCCAAGGGCGCCGGCGCCACGTTCTGGATCCAGCTGCCGGAGGCCGGGACGCCCGCCTGAAGCGGCATGCGCACTCGACCGCGCGGGCCCGGGGCGGGGCAAACGTGGTGTACAAGCGTGGCCGTTTCGCTATGCTGTCCGCATGGAAGATCGTCGCCCGATCCTGCTCGTCGAGGACAACCCGATGGATGTCGACCTGACGCAGCGTGCGTTCGCCAAGCGGCGCATCGTCAACACGCTGCAGGTGGCGCGCGATGGCGAGGAGGCGCTCGCATGGCTGGCGCGCTGGGACGCGGGCGAGCCCGCGCCGGTGGTGATCCTGCTCGATCTGAAGCTGCCGCGCGTCAGCGGCCTGGAGGTGCTGCGCCAGCTCAAGGCGCACGCCGACTGGAGCCGCATCCCGGTCGTGGTGCTCACCACCTCGCGCGAGGACGCGGACGTCGCCGCGGCGTACGCGTTGGGCGTCAACTCCTACATCGTCAAGCCCGTGGAGTTCGAGAAGTTCATCGACGTGGCGGCGCAGATCGACCTGTACTGGTGCGTGCTGAACCAGCAAGCGCTCTAGAAAGCCTCGCGTGAGAGTCCTGTACGTCGAAGACAACGAACAGGACGCCGACCTGACCTGCCGGCGCCTGGCCCGGCTCGCGCCCGACGTCGCCGTGAGCACCGTGCACACGCTGGCCGACGCCCGTGCGCACCTGGCAGCGGCCGAGGCCTCCGGCGCGCTGCCCGACGTGCTGCTCGTCGACGTGCGCCTGCCCGACGGCAATGGCCTGGAGCTGCTGGGCGAGGTGCGCGCGCGCGGCCTGCCGGTGGCGGTCGTCATGCTCACCGGCTCGGGCGACGAGGCGCTGGTGGTGGCCGCGCTGCGCGGCGGCGCGGACGACTACGTGGTCAAGGCGGGCGGCTACATCGACCGGCTCCCGGCCACGTTTGCGGGCGTCGTCGACGCGTTCCGCGCCGCCACGGTGCAGCGCTCGACGCCCATCCGCGTGCTGTACGCCGAGCCGAGCGCCGACGACGTCGACCTGCTGCAGCGCCATCTCGCGCGCTACGCTCCCCACCTGCAGGTGCAGGCCGTGGGCACCGCGCAGGAGGCGTTCGCGCGCCTGCCGCCGGCCGTGCCGGACGACGCGGCGCCTGACGTCCTGCTGCTCGATTTCAAGCTGCCCGGCGTGACGGCGCTGGACGTCGTGCGCGAGGTGCGCCACGAGCGCGGCCTGCGCCTGCCCGTCATCGTCATCACGGGCCATGGCGACGAGACGAGCGCCGCGCAGACTCTCAAGCTGGGCGCCACCGACTACCTCGTCAAGCAGGAGGATCTGCTGAACCGCCTGCCGGTGGCCATCGAGAACGCCTGGTACCGCGGGCAGCTGGAGCGCGAACGCGGCGCGCTGCGCGAGAGCGAGGAGCGCTTCCGCCAGATGGCCGAATCGATCGGCGACGTGTTCTGGCTCAGCGACCCGCAGCGCCGGCTTGCGCTGTACGTGAGTCCGGCGTTCGAGCGCATCTGGCACATGCCGGTCAGCGAGATCTACGCCGACTGGCGCGCCTGGCTGCGCCACGTGCACGAGGACGACCGCGAGCCGCTGCGCGTGCGCATGGAAAGCCTCGCCCCGGACGAGGAGGTGGAGCTCGAGTACCGCGTCTGCCCGCCGGGCCGCGAGACGCGGCACGTGGTCATGCGCGTGTACGTCGTGCGCGACGGCGAGGGCCGCGACGTGCGCCGCGCCGGCGTCGTGCAGGACGTGACCGAGCGCAAGGCGCAGGAGGCGCGCATCGAGCACCTCGCCTACCACGACGGCCTCACCGGCCTGCCCAATCGCACGATGCTGATGGACCGGCTCGGCCAGGCGCTGTCGCAGGCGCAGCGGCTGGAGCAGCAGGTGGCCGTGCTGTTCCTCGACCTCGACCGCTTCAAGCCGATCAACGACTCGCTGGGCCACCTGGTGGGCGACCAGCTGCTGCGCGAGATCGCGCGCCGCCTGCGCGCCGCGCTGCGCGAGAACGACACCGTGGCCCGTGTCGGCGGCGACGAGTTCCAGGTGGTGGTGTGCAACGTCGCCGGCGCGACCGGCGCGGCGCGCATCGCCGAGAAGCTGATGCGCGCGCTCGGCGAGCCGTTCACGATCGAGGGCCAGGAGCTGCACGTCACCGCGAGCCTGGGCGTGAGCCTGTTCCCACGCGACGGCGCCAGCGGCGAGCTGCTGCTCAAGTTCGCCGACATCGCGCTGTACGAGGCCAAGGGCGAGGGCCGCAACGCCTACCGATTCTTCAGCCCCGAGATGAACGCCCAGGCGCACGGCCGGCTGCGGCTGGAGAACGACCTGCGCCGCGCGGTCGAGCGGGGCGAGCTGGAGCTGCACTACCAGCCGCAGCTGGACCTGGCGATCGGCGAGGTCTGCGCGGTGGAGGCGCTGGTGCGCTGGCGCCATCCGGAACGCGGCCTCGTGCTGCCGAACCAGTTCATCCCGATGGCCGAGGAGACGGGCCTGGTGCTGGGCATCGGCGAATGGGTGCTGGGCGAGGCCTGCCGCCAGGTGGCGCAGTGGCAGCGCGAGGGCCTCGTGCGCGGCAGCGCGCCGCTGCGCGTGGCCGTCAACATTTCGGCGCGCCAGCTGCAGCGGCCCGGCCTCGATGGCGCCGTGCGGCGCGCGCTGGCCGACAGCGGCCTGCCCGCCGCGTGCCTCGAACTCGAGATCACCGAGAGCAGCGTGATGCTCGACCCGCAGCATGCGCAGAGCGTGCTGCAGTCGCTGCGCGAGCTCGGCGTGCAGCTGTCGATCGACGACTTCGGCACCGGCTACTCCAGCCTCGCCTACCTGAAGCGGCTGCCGCTGGACCGCCTCAAGATCGACCGCTCGTTCATCGGCGGCATCCCGACCGACTCCGACGATGCCGCCATCGTCGAGACCATCATCGTGATGACGCACAAGCTGGGCCTGCGCGTGATCGCCGAGGGCGTCGAGACGCTGGAACAGCGCCTGCAACTGGTGCGCCAGGGCTGCGACGAGATGCAGGGCTTCCTGCTCGCGCACCCGGTGCCGGCCGGCGAGCTGCCGGCGCTGCTGGAGCGGCTGCAGACGGCGGCCAGCGGCGCGGGCCTGGGCACGTCCTAGGCCCCGTTCCCGGCGCGGGACGAGGTGCCGCCCGCTATTCCTTGTCGATGTCGAAGACCAGGTTCACCGCCGCGGTGTGCGACATCGGCGTGGGCTTGAAGCGCCACTGCCTGATCGCGTCGATGGCCGCTTCGTTCAGGTGCGGATTCGAGGTCTGGACGACGACGGCGTCCGACACCGTCCCGTCCGGATCGACCTCGAAGCGCACTTCGACGTTGCCCTTGCGGACGCGCTTGACCACGCCCGGCGGGAAGTCGGGCTGCACCAGCTTGATCTGGCTCAGCCCGGGATCGGGCGCGACCGGCGGCGCGGCGTCCGGCGCCGGGTTGTCGGCCACGCCGGAGGCGACGTCGTCGGCGTGGTTGCTGCTCAGCGCGGAGGTGTCGGAGGCGCCGGCGATCGGCGGCTGCGAGAGCGTCGGCGCCTGGGCCAGCGCGACGCGGGACGGGGCGGCGTTGGCGGCGCCTGGCGCGTCGGTGATCGGCCCGGGCGCGCCCGTCGCGGCCGCGGCGACCTTGACCTTCTCGCGGGCGTCCGCGACCGGCTTGGCCGCGGGCGCGGCCGCCGCCACGGGCTTGGGCGCGGCGGCCGGCTTGACCGGCGCCGGCTTGGTGGCCAGCACGCGGATCCAGTACATGGTGCGGTCGGCTTCCTTCTGCGCGCGCTCCGCGGCGGACGCGGCCGCCGCCGACGGCGCGACCTGCGCGCCCGCCGGCGCGACCGCCACGGCGCAGGCCAGCATCAAGGCGCCCCTCAGCGCAAATCCGGGTCGGGTCATGGCAATCCTGCTCGTTTGACTCCAGGGCACCGTCGTCTCGTGCGGCACCCGCCTGCCTGCGCACAGGGTCGCGCAGGCGTGCCGCAGTGTAGGACGCGAGGCGCCGCCAAGGCGGCCTTCGCGCCGCGCGTTCGGGCGAGCGAGCGCACTTCGTCACGCTTTCGCGCGGACCGCGCGCCGCCCCGCTGGCGGGCGGGCGCCGTTGTTCAGGCTGCCGCGCCGTGCACGACGGGCAGGCCCAGCTGGTGCCACAGCAGCATGCCGCCGCGCATGTTGGCCACGCGCGTGAAGCCGCCCTGCCGGAGCAGCACGGTGGCCTGGCCGGACCGCATGCCGGCATGGCAGACGGTGACGACGGGGCGGTCGCGCGGCAGGTCGGCCAGCTGCCCCTTGAGCTCGTCGAGCGGCAGCAGCCGTGCCGCGGCGATGCGGCCCAGGCGCTCGTCGACCTCGCCGTGCTGGCGCACATCCAGCAGCAGCACGTCGGATAGGTGCTCGGAGACCCAGTCGGGCTCGATCTCGATCAGGCCGGCGTAGGTCTGGCGCACCGGCGCCCAGTCGGCCAGGCGCGGCACCTGGCCGTCCTCGGGCTGCCCGGAGCGCATGTTGGCCGGCAGCGCCACCGCGATCTGCTTGGGATGGGGCAGGTGCAGGTTCTCCATGAAGCCGACGAAGTCGCGCTCGTCGGCGTGCCCGCCGATGCGCGGGTTGTGCCGGCGCTCCTCGCCGACGCACGACATCGTGCGGCCGCTGTAGTCGTGCGCTGGAAAGACGAGGCAGTCGTCGGGCAGGCTGAAGATCTGCTCCGTGATCGATCGGTACAGCACGCCGGCGTGGCCCTGCTGGAAGTCGCAGCGGCCTGCGCCGCGGATCAGCAGGCAGTCGCCGGTGAAGGCCAGGC
>DATCRO010000642.1:0-2428 GCA_036569025.1 Burkholderiaceae bacterium | reverse complement strand
CCACGAAACCCGTCCCGCCCCTGGCCGAGCTGATGCGGCCGCAGGCGCTCGCCGACGTCGTCGGCCAGCAGCACCTGCTGGGCCCCGGCAAACCACTGCGGCTGGCCTTCGAATCGCGCAAGCTGCACTCGTTCATCCTGTGGGGCCCGCCGGGCGTGGGCAAGACGACGCTGGGCCGGCTGGCGGCCAAGGTCACCAACAGCCACTTCATCGCGATCTCGGCCGTGCTGGCCGGCATCAAGGACATCCGCGCCGCGATCGACGAGGCGCAGGACCAGCTCGATCGCGAAGGCCGGCAGACCGTGGTCTTCGTCGACGAGATCCACTCGTTCAACAAGACGCAGCAGGACGCGCTGCTGCCGCACGTCGAGTCGGGACTGCTGACGCTGGTCGGCGGCACCACCGAGCATCCGGGCATGCAGGTGACCAACGCGCTGCTGTCGCGTGCCCAGGTCTACAACCTGCAGCCGCTGCAGCAGGCCGACTTCAACGAGCTCTACGAGCGCGCGCGGCCGCACCTGCCCGCCGTGACGGTGACGCCGGACGCGCTCGCGCTGCTGGGCGGCTACGCCGACGGCGACGGGCGGCGCTTCCTGAACCTGCTCGAACAGGTGGCCAACGCGGCCGGCGGCGCGGGCCTCGCGACGGTGGACGACACCTTCGCCAAGTCGGCCACCAGCCCGTCGCTGCGGCGCGCCGACAAGAGCGGCGACTCCTACTACGAGCAGATCTCGGCGTTCCACAAGTCGGTGCGCGGCTCGCAACCCGACGCCGCGCTTTACTGGCTGGCGCGCATGATCGACGGCGGCGTCGACCCGCGCCAGGTCACGCGGCGCATGATCGCCATCGCCAGCGAGGACATCGGCAACGCCGACCCGCGCGCGCTGCAGCTGGCCATGAACGCGGCCGAGGCCGTCGACCGGCTGGGCCTGCCTGAATGCGAGCTTGCGCTGGCGCAGGCCACCACGTACCTGGCGGCGGCGCCCAAGTCCAACGCGTCCTACCTCGCGTGGAAGGCGGCCAAGGAATTCGTCCAGCGCGACGGCACCCGCGCGGTGCCGATCCACCTGCGCAACGCGCCCAGCAAGCTGATGAAGCAGATGGGCTACGGTGCCCAGTATCGGTATGCGCACGACGAGCCCAACGGCTATGCCGCCGGCGCGCAATGGTTCCCCGACGACGTGCCGGCCCAGCGCTGGTACCAGCCCGTGCCGCGCGGCATGGAGATCAAGATCGGCGAGAAGCTCGCCGCGCTGCGGGCGCTCGACGACGAGCACGGCGACCCGGCCTGAACCGCGCCCGCGGCGTCGCTGGGCACCGCGCGCGCCCGTCCGCACCGTCGCAGGGCGCGCGCGCCGCGGCGTATCGGCGTTGCGCAAGAGAGTATCGACATGGGCGCCCCGTGCCTGCGCGCGGGCGCGTCACGCCCGCGCCCGGGCGGCGGTCGCGCACCGATCTCATGAATCATGCGAATCACGCGCCGCAACGAACAATGCTCCGTCTTTGCGGTTCTCAATGGTGCGTCGTTCGGTTTCTCGCGGGTAAGTCCGTCCGCTCTCGCTGCGGGGCGCTCCTAGAATCCCGCACAGCGCAAAGGGCTTGCGGGCTCTCTGTCATCGGCGCGCCACGGGCGTCGCGGGTGGCCGGGTTCTTGCAAGGCCGGTGCGTGCTGCATGCGGGTATTGCCCGTGGCGGCATGCCTGCGGCAAGTCGATGCTGAAGGCACGAGGATGCCGCGCGCCGTTGGAGCGGCGTCGCGGCGGTGAGAACCAGGAGACCCCCTGATGGATATCTTTCTGCAGCAGATGATCAACGGCCTGGTGCTCGGGAGCATGTATGCGCTCGTGGCACTGGGCTACACGATGGTTTACGGCATCGTCAACCTGATCAACTTCGCGCACGGCGAAGTGTTGATGGTGGGGGCGCTGACCAGTTGGTCGGTGACCGTCTGGCTCGGGCCGTACAACCTGCCCGGATGGCTGCTGCTGGTGATCGCGCTGCTGTGCGCGGTGGTAGTCTGCTCGATCCTGAACTTCACCATCGAGAAGGTGGCCTACCGCCCGCTGCGCAACGCGCCGCGGCTGGCGCCGCTGATCACCGCGATGGGCATGAGCCTGCTGCTGCAGACGCTGGCCATGATCATCTGGAAGCCGAACTACAAGTCGTACCCGACGCTGCTGCCGCGCGACCCGATCTTCATCGGCGGCGCCGTCACCAACTTCACGCAGATCACGATCCTCGTCGTGACGGCCGTGACCCTCGGGGGCCTGATGTGGCTCGTCAACCGGACCCGCCTGGGCCGCGCGATGCGCGCCACGGCCGAGAACCCGCGCGTGGCCGCGCTGATGGGCGTGCGTCCCGACAACGTCATCTCCGCGACGTTCGTCATCGGCGCCGCGCTGGCCGCGCTGGCCGGCGTGATGTGGGC
>DATCRO010000641.1:0-9262 GCA_036569025.1 Burkholderiaceae bacterium | reverse complement strand
ACGATCAGGCGCGTGACCTCGTCGTGCTCGTACGGCACCACGGCCTCCGACAGGAAGGCCTTCAACGGCACGTCCGCCAGCGCGGCCTGGGCCGCGACACGTTCCTGCGCCGTCGCCGCCGCCACGCCCGCCAGCGCGTCGCCCGAGCGCGCCGGGCTGGCCTTGCCCATCAGCTCGCGCAGATCGGCGAAGCCGAAGACCTGGTGACCGACGGTGGCGCGGTGGCTCATCCCGCCACGATACGCCGGCCGCGTGACATCAGCCCGACTTCTTCAACGCGGCGACTTCGCTTTCCAGCTCGGCGATGCGGCGATCGCGCTCGGCGATCGCCGGGATCACCTCGTCGACCGGCACCAGTTGCGGGATGTGCTGCGGGCAGTTGGCGTCCCAGGCCTTCACCGTGAAGACGATCGCCTGCTCGGCGCGCGCCTTGTAGCCCGGCGGCATCAGGCGCTCGACGAGGGCCGGATCCGTCTCGACGCGCGCCTCGCCCCAGATCTTCAGCCGCTGCCGGTGCGCGTAGTCCATCAGGAAAAGCTGCGCCTTCGGGTTGTCGGCCAGGTTGCCGGTGGTGATGAACTGGCGGTTGCCGCTGAAGTCGGCGAACGCGATCGTGTGCTCGTCCAGCACGTGCAGGAAGCCGGCCGGGCCGCCGCGGTGCTGGATGTAGGGCTGGCCCACGGCGTTGGCGGTGGCCATGAACACCGTCGTCTGCGCCTCGATGAAGCCGCGGACGCCGTCGTCGATCGCCGTCTGCCAGCCACGGCCCTGCTCCATGCGCGAATAGGAGCGGCGCGAGCCGCGCGCCTGCTGCAGCGCCTTGACGGCGGGCGTGAAGGCGATGTCGCTGGGGTAGGCGGTGCTGGTCATTTCCTCGTCCTCGGTGCGGGCGGATCGCCCAGGCCCTCATGGTGGATCCTTCCAATCGGATTCACCAGACCGCAGAATGTGGAATCACTCTTCCAATATTCGGGAGTATCGATGGACCGGCTCGACGCGATGAAGGTGTTCCTGGCCGTGGTGGACGCGGGCAGCCTGTCGGCCGCGGGACGGCGGCTGGGCATGCCGCTGGCCACGGTCAGCCGCAAGCTGGCCGAACTCGAGGAACACCTGGGCGCGCGCCTGATCAACCGCTCCACGCGCCGGCTCGAGCTCACGGAGCCCGGCCGGGGCTACGAGCAGGCCTGCCGGCGCATCCTCGACGACGTGGCCGGCGCCGAGGCCGCGGCGGCCGGCGAGTACGACACGCCACGCGGCGAGCTGGCCGTCACCGCGCCGCTCGTGTTCGGGCGGCTGCACGTGCTGCCGGTGGTCAGCGAGTTCCTGCGCGCCAACGCCGAGGTCGACGTGCGGCTGGCGCTCGGCGACCGCATCGCGCACCTGATCGACGAGCATGTCGACGTCGCCGTGCGCATCGGCGCGCTGCCCGACAGCCGCCTCAACGCCACGCGGCTGGGCCAGTTGCGCTCGGTCGTCTGCGCGAGCCCGGCGTGGCTGAAGGCGCACGGCACGCCCAGGACGCCCGACGACCTCGACGCGCACCGCTGCATCACGTTCGAGTCGACGTTTCCCGCGCCGTGGCGCTTCGCCGGCGGCGCGAGCTTCACGCCCGCGCGGCCGCGGCTGGTCGTCAACACGGCCGAGGCGGCGGTCGACGCGGCGGTCGCGGGGCTGGGCGTGACACGCCTGCTGTCGTACCAGGCCGACGCGGCGCTGCGCGACAAGCGCTTGCGCCTGCTGCTGCGTCCGTTCGAGCCCGAGCCCGTGCCGGTGCACCTCGTCTGGGACGGCCAGCAACGCGTGACGTCCAAGTTGCGGACCTTCCTGGACTTCGCGGCGCCGCGCCTGCGCGCCAGCCTGGCGGCGCTGCGCGCGGAATGAAGGCATGGCCGCCGACCTCGATTCCCGCTGGACGCCGATGTCTCGATCGACGCCCGCGAAGCCCCCACCCGGCCGTCAGCCTGCGCGAAGCCAAGCGCAGTCGCAGGATGACCACGAAGCAGCCCGGATGCGCCCCGATCAGGCCCCGATCGTGGGCAGCATCTCGCCCGTGTCGAGCGCCAGCACGCGCTCGGGCCAGCGCAGCGCGGCCAGGCGCGAGCGCGGGAGCACGCCGGGCGGGAGCGGTCGTTCCAGGAATCGACCACCCACCGAGAAGTCGATGCAGAACACGTTGCGGCGCAGGCCGTGCCAGGCGGTGGGCGCGAGGTCGGTGAACAGGTTCTCCTCGGTCTTGCCGAGCGACGCGCGATCGACGTGCGCGAACTGGCGCCAGTAGTGGCCCACCACGACGGGCACGTCCTCGCCGTACTCGTCCCACCAGCGGATGCGTTCGACGAAGCGCCAGTGGCCGCTCGCGAAGAACGGCCTCTTCGCGACGCGCTCGATGCCGGACGTGACCACGCGGATCGGGTTGCCCATCTGGCGCAGCTCGTCGACCTGCGCCGTGGCCATCAGCATCGGCACGGCCTGGCCGGGATCGACGAGGCGCTCGCGGTACTCGGCATACTCGACGTGCGCCGCCTCGCCGATGCCGCGCTCGGCGATCTGCGCGTCGGCCTCGGCCTCCCAGCGCCTGAAGTGCTCGACGCGGCTCAGCGCGGGATCGGCCGCGCGCAGCTGCGCGATCGATGCGCGGTCCCACGCGGCGTGCACGACGCGCAGGTCGCTGCGCTCCAGGGCCAGGGGCAGCCTGCGCAGGAACGCGATGACGTCGTCGCGCTGGTCGGCGGGCAGGTGCGCGCGCGGCTCGTACTTGGCGTCGCGCGCGCCGAACTCGCTCCAGAACCAGTCGTTGCCGTCCTTGCGGTCGCCGCGCAGCAGGTTGATCTCGTGGTTGCCCAGCGTGGCGAGCGCGCGGCCCGAAGCCACGAGCCGCTGCACGAGGTCGACGACGCCGGGGCTGTCGGGCCCGCGGTCGCACAGGTCGCCGACGAAGACGAGGTGGCGCCCGTCCGGGTGGCCGCCGTCGGCGTCGTAGCCGAGGTGGCCCAGCAGCGCGAGCAGCGCCTCGAGCTCGCCATGGACGTCGCCGACCACGTCCAGCGGGCCGTCGGGCAGCGGGGCGAACATCGGGGTCCTGGGCATGGGTCGATTTTCTCAGATGGCGGCAAAGACCCCGGGCCGGGGCGGTACGCAAGCTTGCAAGCGCGGCTTCGCGCGCGAGGCGAGCGCCGCGATGCCTTACCATCTCGCCCAATTCACCACCAACCCGCCGGAGGACTCATGGGCAAGGAACAACGCGCCACCAAGAACGTCAAGAAGCCGAAGAAGGACACGTCGCCGCCGAAGGCCGTCAGCTCCGATCGCCCGACGGCGCCGGTGACGGCGGTCGCCCCCAAGGGCAAACTGGCCAAGAAGCCGCTCTGATCGCGGCTCGCGCGTCCGCCCCCGCGCGGGCGCGACCCGTCCCCCTGCTTCGATGGACGACCTGCGCTCGCTGACCGCGCGCTTCCCGCGCGCCGGCCGGCTGGAGGCCATCGTCCTGCGGCCCGGCCGCGACGCGCCGGCCGTGCCGGTGCCGTCCGCCCGCGCCCTGGCCGAGCGCGGCCTCGAGGGCGACCACCGCGGCGACAAGCCGGCCAGCCGCCCCGGCGGCGGCAAGCGGCAGGTCACGCTGATCCAGGCCGAACACCTGCCGTTGATCCGCGCCTGGACGGGCATGGACGTCGCGCCCGCCGACCTGCGGCGCAACCTTGTCATCTCGGGCGTCAACCTGCTGGCCCAGCACGCGCTGTTCGGTGACCGGCCGCTGCAGGTGCGCATCGGCGCGGACGTCGTCATCGTCGTCACGGGCCCGTGCGACCCATGCTCGAAGATGGAGGCGCTGCTCGGGCCCGGGGGCTACAACGCGATGCGCGGCCACGGCGGCACGACCGCGCGGGTGATCCGCGGCGGCCTGCTGGCGGTGGGCGATGCGGTGGTCGTCGAGCCCGGCGAGGCCGCGCAGGCGCCGCCGTCCTGACCTGGCGCCGTCAGGGGTCCGAGAGCAGCCGCGGCGCCGCCGACGACCAGGTGCGCAGGTAGTCCAGGCCGCGCGGCTTGGGCGCTTCCCGTTCATAGGCGAACACCACGTCCAGGTGGTCATCGACGAAGACGAACTGGACGCCGTGGAACAGGGCCCGGTCCGCGATCAGGGTGTCGATCGGCACCGTGGCGTCGTGTCCCCGGCCGTCGACGGACACCCAGTGGACCTGTGCCGTCGCGGGAATCGCCACGGTGGCCTCCTGATGGAAGCCCTGTCCCGTGACCGTGGGAGCGCGCACGACGGCAGTGGCGCCGGCCGGCGGGAAGACATGCGTGCCGTAGCGGACCTGCACGTCGTGCACGTCGCCGGCGCCTTCGTTGAGAAGATCGAAGCCCTGCGGCCTCGGGCCGTCCACCGGAGTCGTGGCGCAGCCCGCCACCCATGCCGCCACGAGCAGCGCGGGCCATCGGAGCAGCTGTCGTGTCATCGGCTCAGCCCAGCACCTTCAGCAGCCACGCCTGCGTGTCCTCGATCTCCTGCTCGCAGACCGAGTGCTGCATCGGATAGTCGCGCCACTGCACGTCATGGCCGAGGGCGACCAGGGCGTCGCGCGTGTCGATGCCGCGCTGGAACGGCACCACCGGATCCATGCGGCCGTGGCCCAGGAAGATCGGCACGTCCTGGTTGGCCTGGCTGCGCTCGGCGGCCGTCGTGGCGGCCAGCGGCAGGTAGCCCGACATGCCCAGCAGGCCCGCCAGGCGCTGCGGCGCGCGCAGGCCGGTCAGCAGCGTCATCGCGCAGCCTTGCGAGAAGCCGGCCAGCACGATGCGCGACGCGGGGATGCCGCCCGCGATCTCGCGGTCGACGAGCGCCTGCAGGGCCGCGGCGGACGCGCGCAGCGATTTCTCGTCCTCGCGCCGCACCAGGTCCAGCCCGAGGATGTCGTACCAGGCGGGCATGCGCATGCCGCCGTTGATGGTGACCGGCTGCTCGGGCGCGAACGGGAACACGTAGCGCACGTCGCCGAGCGCGCGCAGGTCCCACTGGCGGGCCACCGGCACGAAATCGGTGGCGCTGGCGCCCAGGCCGTGCAGGATGATGACGCAGGACTTCGGCGCGTCGCCGGTCTGGTATTGGAGGGTGTCTAGACGCATCCCGCCAGCATACCGAACTCGCCGGCGCGCGGCCCCGGGGATCCTGCGCTCGCCGGGTCAGCGCAGGCCGCTCTTGTGCTGCTGCGCCAGGCTGGGCACGTCGCGCAGCGGCACGGCCTCGAGGTTGCCGCCGTAGCCGGGCTCCATGAACAGGTACTGCTGGGCGTTGTCGGACGTGACGCTGAAGCGGTAGTCGACCACCTCGGCCTTGTCGCCGGTGCGCTTGATGACGACATAGTCGCCGCGCGGCAGGATGGCCGGCACGTAGTACTTGTCGCGCCCGGTCAGGTGCTGGATGCCGACCCGGTAGAGCGGGCGGGCGTCGGACTGCCAGCCCGGCGCGAACTGGTCGCTGGTGACCGGCTCGGCCGCCGCGGCCGCCGACATCGCGACGAGCAGCGCCATCGCGGCCAGGGACACCAGCAGGACCCGGCTGGCGTGGGGATGATCGTGCAGATAGTTCATGACGGCACCTCGCTTCAAGGCTGCGTGGCGTCGGGTGACATCCCTGCCACGGGAGGAATGCGGCAATCGCCGTTCCGGCGCCGCCGACACCCGTGATCTTGCTCCGTTTCGCCGGATTCGTCCTGCAACGCCGCCGGAACTTTACGTCGGCTTACTCGACCTCGAGGAAGCGGTCGAGCTCGGCGCGCACCGTCGCCTCGTCGGCCGCCAGCGTCACCGGCGCGCCGGCGAGCGCCGCCGCGCCCTCCTTCTTGAACCGGCCGACCCAGACGCCGGCGTCGCGGCCCTGCGCGAAGGCGGCGCTCTGCAGCAGCAGCGTGTCGCCCGCGCCCACCAGCTTGAAATAGAACTGGCCGTCGGCCTCGCGGTACTGCTTGAACGTGGCCAGCGCCGCGCTGGCGGCCTTGGGCGCCGCGGCGGCGACGGCCGCGCGGGCCTGGAAGCGGCGCAGGCCGACGGCCTCGCGCAGCTGCTGCAGGAACGGGCCGGCGATGGCGCGGGCCTTGCGGGCGCCGATCAGCAACTGCTCCTCGATCAGCTCGGGCCGCGCCATGTACTGCTCGTACTTCGCACGCATCGGGCCGATCTCGCGGTCGATGGCGTCGTGCAGCCGCTTCTTGGCCTCGCCCCAGGCCAGGCCGGCGCGCAGCTCGGCGCGGAACGCGGCGCGCTCGGCCGGCGTCGCGAACGCGTCGAACAGGGTGACCAGGTGGGACGTGTCCGGATCCTTGGGTTCGCCGGGCAGCTTCGAGTCGGTGACGACGCGCGCGATGGCCGCGGACAGCCCCTTGGCGCCCCCGTCGAACAGCGGGATCGCGTTGTCGTAGCTCTTGGACATCTTGCGGCCGTCCAGGCCCGGCAGCAGCTGCATCTCGGCCTCGGTCACCGCCTCGGGCAGCGTGAACAGCGCCTGGCCCTGGCCGAACAGGTGGTTGAAGCGCTGCGCGATGTCGCGCGCCATCTCGATGTGCTGCACCTGGTCCTTGCCCACGGGCACCTGGTGCGCGTTGAACATCAGGATGTCGGCCGACATCAGCACCGGGTAGCAGAACAGGCCCATGTTGATGCCGTCGTCCGGCTCGCCGCCGGCGTTGGCGTCGACCGCGGCCTTGTACGCGTGGGCGCGGTTCATCATGCCCTTGGGCGTGACGCAGGTCAGCAGCCAGTTCAGCTCGGGGATCTCGGGGATGTCGCTCTGGCGGTAGAACACCACGCGCTCCGGGTCCAGGCCCGCGGCCAGCCAGGTGGCGGCCAGCGCCAGGCGCGATTCCTCGACGCGCGCCGGCTCGTCGCACTTGACCAGGGCGTGGTAGTCGGCCATGAACAGGAAGCTCTCGACGTCCGCGCGCCTGCTGGCCGCGATCGCGGGCCGGATGGCGCCGACATAGTTGCCGAGGTGCGGGGTGCCGGTGGTGGTGATGCCGGTGAGGACGCGAACAGTCATGGGAGCCGTGCGGAAGAAAGCCGAACGGGGATTGTGCCGGATGGCGTCCGGCGCGCCGCGGCGCGCGAGAATCGCAAGACCCGACAGGCCCGCCCGCGCACCGCGCCGGCGCCTGCGGCAAGATCGCTCCGCCATGGCCGCCCCCCTCGCCGACTTCGACCTCGCCTGCCGCGCCGCGGCGCTGTACGTCTACCCCATCAAGGCCTGCGCCGGCGTGGCCGTGCCCGAGATCGTGCTGGACGCGCGCGGGGGCGCCGTGGGCGACCGCGGCTGGGCCATCGTCGACGCCGAGGGCGCCGTCACCTGGCTGGGTTCGCACCCGCGGCTCGCGCTGGTGCAGCCCGCGTTCGAGGGCGCCGGGCTCGCGCTCGCCGCGCCGGACGTCGCGCCGGTCGCGACGCCCGTGGCCATGGCGCCGCGCCAGGTGAAGATCTGGAGCGACGTGCACCGCTGCCACGAGGTCTTCGAGGCCGAGGACGCCGGCGACGCCGTCGCGGCCTGGCTGGAATGCGTGACCGGCGCGCCGCTGCGCCTGGTCAAGCTGGAGGACGCCGTGCACGCCCGCGACGGCAACAACGCGCTGCACCTCGTGTTCACGCCGTCCGTCGCGGCCGTCGCGGCCCGCTGGGACGCGGGCGGCGGCGCGCCGGTCGACGTCCGCCGTTTCCGGCCCAACGTCGTGCTGGCGCTGCCCGAGGACGGCAACGAGTTCGTCGAGGAGAGCCTGGAGGCGCTGGCCTGGCAGCGCGCGGGCGACGGCCAGACCCGGCTGGACGTCACGGCGCCCTGCATCCGCTGCGTGGTGCCCAACGTCGACCCGGCGTCCGCGCAGGTGGACGCGAGCCTGCTGGACACGCTGGCCGGCCTGTCGCTGCAACGGCGGCCCGGGGGCACCGTCTTCGGGATCTATGCCCGCGGCGCCGCGGGCGCGCGCCTGCGCGTGGGCGACGTCGCGCGGATGATGCCGGCGTTCTAGCGCTTTTCAGCGCGACGCCGCGGCAGCCGCGGCCGCGGCCTTCTTGCGCTCGGTCATCACCGCATCCATGTCGTCGACGCTGTAGCGCAGCTTCGCGCAGCGGTGGTTGAACGCGGCCATGTCCTCGTTGTATGCGTGGCTGGCGGGGTCGGAATCGCGCGCGTCCTTGTTGAGCTCGGCGACGTGGCGGTTGTGCTCGTCGACCGCGCTGTTGAAGGCCTTGATGGCGGTCGAGCTGTCGTGATCGAGCTTGGCCTGCAGTTCGGCCAGGTGGTCGCTCTCGGCCTCGACCTGCGCCGCCATCTTCTCGTGCGCGGCGCTGGTCGCCTGGAGCGCCTCGAAGCGCTGCTTGAGGCCGGCCTCCGTCATCATGCAATCGCGCAGCTGGTCGCGCGTGGCCAGGCCCGAGGTGCCGGCCTGCGGACCGGCCGGCTTGCCGGTGGACAGCGTGGTGGCGACGGCCGCGCTGCAGGCGAGCGTGGCGGCGGCGAGAGCCAGGAGGCGCAGGGCGGGCATGGACGTCCAGGAGGATGCGGAAGGCCCGCATTGTCGCCGCCTGCCGGGCGGCGCGACCGCATCCGGACGAGGAAATGCGCAGCACGGCACGAGATCGCCCGCGGCGCGACCGCCGGCCCGCGCCGTCAGGAGGCGGCCTTCTTGCGTTCCTTGTTCACGGCGTCGATATCGGCCGGCCGGTAGCTGAGGCTGCCGCACTTGTCGTCCATGTCGGCCTTGTCGGCCTCGAGCGACTTCATGCCGGCCTCCTGCGCCTCGGCCTCCTGGTTCAGGTCGCGCGTGTGCTGCGCGTGCTCCGTCACGGCCTTGTTGAAGGCGGCGATCGCGTCCTTGTCGCTGCGATCGAGCCTGGCCTTCATCTCCGCCAGCCGGGCGTCCTCGGCCTCGTTCGCGTCGAACTTCCGGTTGTGCTCCGCGGCGGCGGCCTCGAGGTCGCGGCGACGCGCCTTCATCGCGTCGTCCTGGTCGAGGCAGGCGCGCAGCTGGTCGCGCGTGCCGAACGCGGCCTCCTTGGGCGGTTTCACCGTGGCCGCACCCGCCGCGGCGGCGAGCAGCAGGGAGGAGACGACCAGCAACCGGATGCGCGATGGGATCATGGCGGCCTGCGTGCGGTGGGAAACGTTTCCAATTGTGCGCACCGCGGGCGACGCCGCCGACTCCGCAAAGACCCTGAGTCAGCGTGCCAAAGTGGGCGCGCAGCGACGGCGCCGGCGCCACCACGCGAGCAGCTGCAACAGCGC
>DATCRO010000640.1:0-3012 GCA_036569025.1 Burkholderiaceae bacterium | reverse complement strand
GTCGTCCGCATGCGGGAGAATCGAATGGTCACTGACATCGAGCCCTCTCCATGCACTCCTTCCTGTTCGACGATGCGGCATTCGCCGAGGCGATCGACGCGATCCCGCTGGTGTCGCGAGACGTCAGTTCCGACGAGTCGTACTGGAACGCGGTGCGCGGGCTCTACGCCACGACCGCCTCGCTGTCCAACCTCGAGAACGGGTACTGGGGCGTGATGACGGAACCCGTCAAGGATGTCTACCGGCGCTGGACCGATCGCGTCAATCATGACAACACGGTCTTCATCCGCCGGCAGTGGGTCGACGCCAGCGAGGGCGTGCGGGCCACGCTCGCCGACGCGCTCGGCTGCGGGGTCGACGAGGTCGCGCTCACCCGCGGCGCGACCGAGGCGATGCTCGCGCTCATCAGCGGCTACAACGCGCTGCAACCCGGCGACACCGTCCTGTACAGCGACCTCGACTACCCGGCCATGCGCCACGCCATGGCCTGGCTGCGCGACCGGCGCGGCGTCGAGCCCGTCCACTTCGCGATACCGGAGCCGGCGGATCGGGACAGCGTGCTCGACGCGTATCGTCGGATGCTCGAGCGCCATCCGCGCACACGCCTGGTGCTGCTCACGCACCTGAGCCACTGCACCGGCCTCGTGTTGCCCGTGCGCGAGCTGTCCGCGATGGCGCGCGCCGCCGGGGCGGACGTCGTCGTGGACGCCGCGCATTCCTGGGGCCAGATGGACTTCGACATCGCCGACCTCGACGCGCCCTTCGTCGCGATCAACCTGCACAAGTGGATCGGCGCCCCGCTGGGTTGCGGCGCGCTGTACATCCGCAAGGACCGCCTGGGCACGATCGACCCGTATTTCGGCGACCGCGACCATCCGGAGGACGACGTCCGCTCGCGCATCCACACCGGTTCTCCCAACTTCGCGGCCTGGCTCAGCGTGCCGTCGGCGCTCGCGCTGCATCGGCGGATCGGCGCGCGCAACAAGGAGGCGCGGCTGCGCCACCTGCGCAACTCGTGGGTGTCGGCGGCGCGCGGGATGGCGGGCGTCGAGGTCCTGACGCCCGACGACGCGGCGATGGTGGCCGGCATCACGGCCTTCCGTCTCGCGGGCGCGACCACCTCGGAGCAGAACGAGGCCATCGTGACCACGCTGCGCGACCGGCATCGCGTGCTGACGGTGCGCCGCGACGGGCCCGCCCGCGGCGACGCCGTGCGTGTCACGCCGTCGCTGTACACGCGGCCGCAGGACGTTGAGCGTCTCGTCGCCGGATTGCGTGCGTTGACGGGCGGGGCTGCCGGCTAGGAGTCCCGACTCGCACCGCCAGTCGCCTTCACGTGGCCGCCGGCACCAGCGCTCCCGCCGTCTCGCGCCGGCCGCGCAGGCGCTCGCGCCACGGCAGCTCGAAGCGGCGGTACAGCAGCACCGACGCGCCCACCGTCGCCAGCAGGAAGGCGACGTGCACCGGCGGCGTCGACCATTCGCCGAGCCAGTGCAGGCGCAGGAACGACGTGGCCGACCAGTGGATCATGTACAGCGCATAGCTCGACTCGCCCAGCAGCACCATCCACGGCCGTTCCAGCAGCGGGCTGAGGAAGGTCGGGCCCGACGCGATGGCCAGGATGATCGCCACGAACGGCAGGATGAAGACCGGGTACTTGACCGCGTAGTCCAGGGTCCACAGCGCCTGGCTCGGACCGGTGTAGTCCGGCATCCAGATGCGCACGCACACCGCCAGCAGGCACACGACGATCACCGCGTCGCGGCGGCGCCTTGCGCGGGCGAGGTCCGCGGGCGACGACGGCGGCACGGCCCGCGCGCGCCACCGCAGGAAGATCTGCCCCGCGATGCAGCCGGCCAGGAACTCGCTGTAGCGCAGCAGCGGGTTGTAGACGAGCACGATGTACTGCGTCTCGCCGCTGAGCGGGAACACGACGTACACCAGCCAGATCACCGCGTAGTAGAGCGCGATGCCGCCCACCGCCACGGCCGCCAGGAGTGTCGCGAGGCCCGCGGTGCTGCGCACCCGCCGCGTCAGCCACGTGCAGGCGAACGGGAACGTCGCATAGAAGAAGAATTCGGCCGACACGCTCCAGGCGGGCGTGTTCCAGAACATCGCGAACGGCATCGCCGGCACCCAGGCCTGCAGGCCGATCAGGTTCAGCAGCCACGACGCCCAGAAGGTCTGGCCCATGTCGCCGAGCTGGCCTGCGCGCTCGTAGAGGTGCCACGGCGTGTCCAGCAGCAGGCCGACGACGTAGACCGGGTAGATGCGCGCCAGGCGGAAACGCTGGAAGCGCCAGAAGCGGGCGTCGGTGACGCCGTCCGCGAACCAGCCGTGGTAGCGCCACGTGAGGATGAAGCCGCTCAGCACGAAGAAGAAGGGCACGCCGTACTGGCCGCCCACGATGCCCTTGAAGACCCAGCCGGGCATCGGCCCGAACAGATCGCGGTAGTGCAGCACCAGCACGGAGAACGCCGCGACGAAGCGCAGGCTGGTCAGCGCCGCGAGCCGGCCGCCGTCGTCGACCGCGGTGGGGGTGGAGGGCGCGCTCATCGTGCGCAACCCCTCGCCGCGCGGCGCCGCCCGCGCCAGGAAATGGCCTGCATCTGGTCTCCATGTGGATCGCAAAGGGTATTCTCACGCATCCGGCACTCCGGGAACATCGATTGCTCGACCGCCGCCTCACCGGTTTCCGGTATCCCGCATGGATCCGTCGTCCCAGGACCTCGTCGTCGCGCGCCCGGAAGGCCTGTACTGCCCGGCGGGGGACTTCTTCATCGACCCGTGGCAGCCCGTCGCGCACGCGCTCGTCACGCACGCGCACGGCGACCACCTGCGGCCGGGGCATGGCCACTACCTGACGGCCGAGGCCGGGCGCCATGTCGTGGCGAGCCGCGTCGGAGCGGTCGACTTGCAGACGCTCGCGTACGGCGAGGCGATCACGCATCGCGGCGTGCGCGTGTCGTTCCATCCGGCCGGCCACGTGCTGGGCTCGGCGCAGATCCG
Organism: Burkholderiaceae bacterium; assembly: GCA_036569025.1. Classification (GTDB taxonomy): domain Bacteria; phylum Pseudomonadota; class Gammaproteobacteria; order Burkholderiales; family Burkholderiaceae_C; genus Scleromatobacter. The sequence continues at coordinate 3 of DATCRO010000640.1, read as the reverse complement.
GCT
>DATCRO010000639.1:0-3004 GCA_036569025.1 Burkholderiaceae bacterium | reverse complement strand
GAAAGTGCGAAGCACGGAGTTTTGCGTCAATGAGCCTGATCCCCAAGAAAGGTACCGTCTACGTCGTCGACGATGACGAGGCGGTTCGCGATTCGCTGCAGTGGTTGCTCGAGGGCAAGGACTACCGCGTCAAGTGCTTCGATTCCGCCGAATCCTTCCTGTCGCGCTTCGACCCGCGCGAGGTGGCGTGCGTCATCGCCGACATCCGCATGGACGGCATGAGCGGCCTGGAGCTGCAGGATCGCCTGATCGAGCGCAAGAGCCCGCTGCCCATCGTCTTCGTCACCGGCCACGGCGACGTGCCGATGGCGGTGTCCACGATGAAGAAGGGCGCGATGGACTTCATCGAGAAGCCGTTCAAGGAAGACGATCTCGTCTCGCTCGTGGAGCGCATGCTCGACCAGGCCCGCTCGGCGTTCTCGCAGCACCAGGAACAGGCCAGCCGCGACGCGCTGCTGCAGCGTCTGACCACGCGCGAGGCGCAGGTGCTCGAGCGCATCGTCGCCGGCCGCCTGAACAAGCAGATCGCCGACGACCTGGGCATCAGCATCAAGACCGTGGAGGCGCACCGCGCCAACATCATGGAGAAGCTCAACGCCAACACGGTGGCCGACCTGCTCAAGATCGCGCTGGGCGCCCCCTCCAACAAGCAAGCCTAGTCATGACGGCCTGGGCTCGCCTCCGCTCGCCGCCCCCGAGCGGCTCAGCGGGCTCGCTCCGGGCGGCCGAGCGCTCGCCCGCCAGTTGACACCCATGCCGATGAGAGGCCGCTGACGAAGCGGCCTCTTGCATTTTGAATATCAATCGCAAAGGAAGCTCGCCCATGACCGCACAACTGATCGACGGCGTCGCGCTGTCCAGGCAGATCCGCGCCGAAGTCGCGCAACGCGCCGCCGCCCTCACCGCCCGCGGCCACCAGCCGGGCCTGGCGGTCATCCTCGTGGGCGACGATCCGGCTTCGGCGACGTACGTCAGGAACAAGGTCAAGGCCTGCGCCGACGCGGGCGTGCGCTCGGTGCTCGAGAAGTACGAGGCCACGCTCACCGAGGCCGAGCTGATGGCGCGCCTGGACGCGCTCAACGCCGACCCGACGATCCACGGCATCCTGGTGCAGATGCCGCTGCCCAGGCACATCGATCCGCAGAAGGTGATCGAGCGCATCTCGACCGCCAAGGACGTCGACGGCTACTCGGTGCAGAGCGCCGGCGACCTGATGGCCGGCCTGCCGGGCTTTCGCCCCTGCACGCCGTACGGCTGCATGAAGCTGATCGAGAGCACGGGCGTGCCGATCAAGGGCAAGCATGCGGTCGTGATCGGCCGCAGCAACACCGTCGGCAAGCCGATGGCCCTGCTGCTGCTGCAGGCCAACGCCACCGTCACGATCTGCCACAGTGCCACCGCCGACATCGGCGCACACACCCGCCAGGCCGACATCGTCGTCGTGGCCACCGGCCGCCGCGACACGCTGCGCGGCGACATGGTCAAGCCGGGCGCCATCGTCATCGACGTTGGCATCAATCGCAATGACGAAGGCAAGCTGTGCGGCGACGTGGACTTCGCGTCGGTGGCGCCGCTGGCGTCGTTCATCACGCCGGTGCCTGGCGGCGTCGGGCCGATGACGATCACGATGTTGCTGGCCAACACGATCGAGTCGGCGGAGCGCGTGGCCGGCTGAGGCCGGGCGTCGCCCGCACCGCGCGGAACGGGTGATTTCGCCCTGTTGTTTCCCCTGGAGTTCGCCGCCACGAGGGGTACATTCGAGGCGACGCCCACCCTTGAGTCTTGCAACGCCCGGCCCGGACACCATCTGCGCCGGATGCCCCTGACGCCCGACACCATGAAGAACCCCTTGCTCGACAGCCCCGGCCTGCCCGCCTTCGACGACATCCGACCGGAGACCGTCACCCCGGCGATGGACGCGCTGCTCAAGCAGGCCGACGCGGCGCTGGAGCGCGTCGTCGGCCCTGATGTCCCGCCCGACTTCGACGCCATGTCGTCCGTGTTCACCGTCGCCACCGAGCGGCTGTCGCGCGCCTGGCGCGCGGTGGAACACCTGACCGGCGTCGCCGACACACCGGAGCTGCGCGCCGCGCACGCCGAGAACCTGCCGCGCATCACCGAGTTCTTCACGCGCCAGGGCGCCGACGAACGCCTGTACGCCAAGTACCGCGCCGTCTCTGCGCGTGCGGACGCGGACCAGCTCGGCCCCGTGCGGCGCAAGGCGCTGGCCAACTGGCTGCGCGACTTCAAGCTGGGCGGCGCCGACCTGCGCGGCGCGGCCAAGGCGCGCTATGCCGCCATCCAGGAACGGCTCGCGGAACTGTCGCGCCAGTTCTCCGAGCACGTGCTCGACGCCACCGACGGCTATGCCCTGTACGTGCCCGAGGCCGACCTCGCGGGCGTGCCCGCGGACGCGATCGCGGCCGCGCGCGCGGGCGCGGAGGCGGACGGCCGCGCGGGCACCTGCAAGCTGACGCTGCATTTCCCGAGCTACCTGCCCGTCATGCAGATGGCGCGCAACCGCGCGCTGCGCGAGAAGCTGTACACCGCCTACGTCACGCGCGCGAGCGAGGCGGGGCCGGCCGAGCGCGACAACACGCCGGTCATCCGCGAGCTGCTGACGCTGCGCCAGGAAGAAGCCGAGCTGCTCGGCTATCGCAATTTCGCCGAGCTGTCGCTGGTGCCCAAGATGGCCGGCTCGCCGGCGGAGGTCATCGCCTTCCTGCGCGATCTCGGACGCCGCGCCCGTCCCAGCGCCGAGGCCGATCTCGCCGAACTGCGCGAGTTCGCCGCGCAGGAACTCGGCATCGGTCAGCTGCAGGCCTGGGACGTCCCGTTCGCCAGCGAGCGACTGAAGGAGGCGCGCTACGCGTTCAGCGACGAGGAGGTGCGCCAGTTCTTCACGCTGCCCAAGGTGCTGGACGGCCTGTTCCGCATCATCGAGACGCTGTTCGAGGTCAGGATCGTCAAGTCGGCGGCGCCGGCCTGGCACGAGAGCGTGACG
>DATCRO010000638.1:0-2615 GCA_036569025.1 Burkholderiaceae bacterium | reverse complement strand
GGCCTGGGCATCGCGGTCGCGCTGGACGGCCTCGTCGTGCGCGGCCTGCGCGGCCTGCGCCTGGATGGACGACTGGAACGCGTCGAAGCGCGCGATGAGCGGCTGCGACGGCGTCTGCAGGAAGCCGGCCGCGAACTGGTGCAGCAGGCGGCGGATCTCCTCGGCCACGTCGCTGTACAGGCGCGCCTCGTCCGGCGTCACCAGGCGCGACTGCGACACCTCCAGCGCGTGCTCGAGGCGGCGCGCCAGCGAGGACAGCTCGGTGTGGCCCACGGTGGCCGAGTTGCCGGCCAGCGAATGGGCCAGAGCGACGGCCTCCTCGCCGACCGCGCGCGGCAGCTCCAGCACCCATTCGGCGAGCGCCGTGCACAGGCGCCGCGACTGCTCGTCGGCTTCGTTCAGGAAGATGTTGAACAGGCTCAGGCTGATCTTCAGCGGCCCGATGACCTTGTAGTTCTCGGCATCGTCGGCCGGCATCTGGTCGGCCACGGCATCGTTGGCGGCCGGCTCGACGACGTGCGCGGTGGGCAGCAGGTCGAGCTCGCCCAGGTGCGTCGGCACGGTCTCGGGCCCCGTGTCGTGCTCTTCCTCGACGACGTGCGGCACGGCCGGCTTGTCGAGCTCGCCCAGGTCGAACTGGAAGTCCGGCGCGGCGAACTCGGGACGGCGCTCGAGCGGCTGCACCACGGTGCGTTCGTCGAGGTACTCGGTCGGCGCGTGGGCCTTGTCGGCAGGCGCGTCGGACGGCAGGTCCAGCGTGAACGCGGCCTCGTGCGACGACTCGGTGACCTGCGGCAGGTCGGCGAGCTCGGGCGGCGCGGTGTTGGCGAAGTCCTCGAGGATCTCGGTGTCGCTCGCCTCTTGCGGCGCGGGCTCGAACGAGACCTCGGGCGACGGCATCGGCGGCAGGACGGCCGTGGCCTCGACGGCCGGCGCGGCCACGGGCGCGGCAGCCTTCGGCTTGACCGGCTCGGCATCCGGGTCGACGCCGTCGCGCAGCGCGTTGGCGGCGGCCACGATCGGCGCGCTGGTGTAGCCGTGCGCGTTCTTGGCGGCGAGCGCCTTGACCCAGCCCTCGAGCTCGTCGAGGACGTTCATGGAGAAGCTGCGCAGGTCCGGGCTGGCCTCGATCACGGCGTCGGCCAGGCGCGCGTTGTACAGCTGCTCGCAGGCCCAGGCGGCTTCGCCGAAATCCTTGAGGCCCACCATGCGCGAGCTGCCCTTGAGCGTGTGGAACGCGCGGCGGACCGTGGAGATCGATTCGAAGTGCTGTGGGTCCTCGGCCAGCTTGTCCAGGCTCTCGCGGGCGCCGGCGATGACTTCCTCGGCCTCCTCGAAGAAGACCTCGAGCATCTCGTCGTCCTCGGCCGTGGCCGTGTCGGACACGGCGGCGGGCGCGGGCGCGGGGGCCGGCGGCGGCGGGGCGACGAACTCGGTCATCGCCTTGGCGACTTCCTGGCGCACCTCGGTGGCGGCGCTCTCGTCGCTGCGGGCCAGCGCGGTGCGCGCGGCCTTGGCGGCGTCGGCGATGCTCTTCTCGTCCGAGGCGGTGGCCTGCTGGGCCAGCTCCTCGAGCTTCTGCATGACCTCGGCCTTGGAGGCGGCGTCGCTGCCGGCCGTGGCGGCCAGCTGCTGCACCTGCTCGAGCAGCTCGCTCTCGTCGGCGGCGGGTGCGTCCACCTCGGTGGGCACGATCTCGTCGACGCGGCCCATCGTGGTCTCGAGGCGGCCGGATTCGGGGTCGAACTTGAACAGCGACTTGGCCAGCTGCGGCTGCACGCCCAGCAGGTCGATCAGGAAGCCCAGCGCGCCGACGTTGGCGGCCAGGCGGCCCACGGCCTGCTCGGACAGCGCGCGCTCGGCCGGCGAGGCTTCGGCGCCCTCGCGCGACTGCGCCAGCACGGTGTCGACCTCGTCGCGCATGCGCACGACGGCCTGGCCGGCCTGATCGAGGCCCAGCACGGACAGCACGCCGCGCATGGCCGACAGCTTGGCCGGCACCGGCACCAGCGTCTCGCGCTCGGCCGGGTTGCGGTTGAACTTGTCGAGCTGGCCTTCGACGTCGGCCAGCGACGAACGCAGCTCCTGCACGACGCTGCCCATGGTCTGGCGGTCGGAGGCGCGGCGGTAGAGATCTTCCATCCACGGCTCGATCGGGCCCGGCGTGCGGCCCTGGCGCGCGAGGTCGATGCGCTCGGCCAGCTGGTGGATGCGGGTGCCGAACGAGGCGTCGGCGATGTCGACGTCGTCGAGCGCCGCGTCCAGGCACAGCAGGCTGGTGGCGACTTCCATCGCCAGCGTCGGCGACGGCACGGCGGCGCCGTCGGCCACCTGCGTGACCGCGGCGTCGAGCGCCCGGGCCATGTGGTCGCCTTCGGGATGCAGCTTGCGCACGGAGTCGGCCACCAGCGAGGCCTGCTCGCGCAGGCTCGACGCGAGGCCGGACTGGCCGGCCGTGGCCGACGACCACGATTCCTTGAGCGCCTCGACGCGGCGGCGCGCCAGCGGGATCAGCGCGGGGTCGTAGCGGCCCAGCGCCTCGTGTTCGTAGTCGACCGGCTCCTGCGCGGCGAGGGCGAAGGCCTTGCGCACGGCCACCAGGCGGGGCGCCTTGG
>DATCRO010000637.1:0-7785 GCA_036569025.1 Burkholderiaceae bacterium | reverse complement strand
CGGTGTCGTGGAAGACCAGCAGGTCGCCGATCTCGGCCGGGGGCAGGTCGCGCGGTGCGACCACGCCGCCGGCGTCCTGCGTGAACACGTCGCCCGATTCGCACAGCGGACCGGCGACGACGGTGGGACGGCGCTCGGCGTCGACCTGCAGCTCGGCGCGCAGCGCGGCGTTGGCGCGCGGCAGCACGCTGATCGCGTGGAAGCCGCCGTACATCGCGGGGCGCACCAGCTCGTTGAAGCCGGCGTCGCACAGCACGAAGTGGTTGGCGCCCATGTCCTTGACGGCGCGCACCTCGGCCAGCAGCGCGCCCGCCTCGGCCACGAGGAAGCGGCCGGGCTCGATCTCCAGGTTCACCGGATGGCCCAGCTCCGCGGCGAGGCGGCGGCGCGCGCAGTCCCACAGGCTGAAGTAGTGCGCGGTGTCGACCACCGCGTCGCCGGCGCGGTACGGGATGGACAGGCCGCCGCCGGCGGAGATGGCCGTGACGTCGTGGCCGTGCGCGACCACGTCCTGCACGTGCGCCACCATCGCGTCGCACACGCGCTCGAGGTGGCCGTAGTCCACGCCCGAGCCGATGTGCATGTGCAGGCCGACGAGCCGCAGTCCGTGGCGCGCGATGGTCTCCAGCGCGGCGGGGACGTCGGACGGCCAGATGCCGTGCTTGCTGTGCTCGCCGCCGGTGTTGGTCTTGCGGCTGTGGCCATGGCCGAAGCCAGGGTTGATGCGCAGCCAGACGCGCTGGCCGCTCGCCCGTTCGCCGAGGTGGCGGCCCAGCTGGTCGATCATGTCCACCGATCCGGCGTTGACGGGGATGCCGTGGCGTGCGACGAGCTCCAGCGTCGGGCGGTCGATCTCGTCGGCCGTGAAGACGATGCCGGCGTGCTCGTCGCGGGCGTCGTAGCCGGCGTGCAGCGCGCGCTCGATCTCGCCGGCCGACACGGCATCGACCTTCACGCCGAGCCCGCGCAGCAGGCGCAGCACATGCGTGTTGGAGCAGGCCTTCTGCGCGAAGCGCACGGTGTCGAACATGCGCAGGCGCTCGACGCGGGCGCGGATGGTGTCGGCGTCGTAGACCCACAGCGGCGTGGCATGGGCCTGCGCGAGCGATTGCAGGCGCTCGGCGGTGAACGTGGCGGGGGCGGGGTGCTGGAGCGTCGTCATGACTGCCATGGTGCGCGCGATCGGCATATCAGTCCAATGCTTCCATTTGCCGATCTGATTCACTTTTGATATGGTCGTGCGATGCCCGCCGCACCGCTCCTGACCCACCGCCACGTCGAGGTGTTCCGCGCCGTGATGACCGCCGGGAGCGTCACCGGTGCGGCCGCGGCGCTGTTCACGTCGCAGCCCACCATCAGCCGCGAGCTGTCGCGCATGGAGCAGTTGCTGCGGCTGGCGCTGTTCGAGCGCGTGCGCGGCCGGCTGCAGCCCACCGCGCAGGCCTATGCGCTGTTCGACGAGGTGCAGCGCTCGTATGCGGGCCTGGAGCGCGTGGCCGACACCGCGCTGCGCCTGCGCCAGTTCACCGAAGGGCAGCTGTCGCTCGCCTGCCTGCCGGCGTTCTCGCACGCGTTGCTGCCGGGCGCCTGCGCGCGCTTCCAGGCGGCGCATCCGGGCGTGAGCGTGTCGGTCAACCCGTACGAATCGCCGCTGCTGGAGGAGCGCCTGGCCGCGCAGGCGCACGACCTGGGCGTGACCGAGCATGACAGCGCGCTGGCCGGCGCGCAGCCGTCGCTGCTGCTGGAGCTCGACGAGGTGGCCGTGCTGCCGGCGGGCCATCCGTTGCTGGCCCGCAGGCGCCTGGCCGCGGCCGACTTCGCCGGCCAGGCCTTCGTCAGCTTCCACCCGCGCGACCGCTACCGGCAGTGGGTCGACAAGGTGTTCGCCGAGGCCGGCGTCGACCGCCAACTGGCCGTGGAGACCGACAGCGCGGTGGCCGTGTGCGCGATGGTGCGGCACGGCCTGGGGCTGGCGATCGTCAATCCGCTGACGGCGCTCGCGCTGTCCGGGCCGGAGTCGGGCATCGCCGTGCGGCCGCTGGCGTTCGCCATCCCGTTCCGCGTGTATTCCGTGCGACCGGCGCATCGGCCCGGCAACCCGCTGGTGGCGCGCTTCGAGACGGCGCTGCAGGCCGAATGCGACGCGCTGCGCGAGGCGATCGCGCGCGCCTGGGAGCGCCCGGCGCGCGGTCGCCGCGGTTGAGTTCGCGACCAGCGAAGCGCTCGTTGGCGAGCCGAGAACCCGCGACGTGGCGAGGGCCGGCCCCAGGCCCTAGAGTGAGGCCATCGCTGCCTTCGCAGCCCCCGAAAGGCCCCGCATGACCGCCAAGCTCGATTCCGCCCAGCTGCCCGGGTTGCTGTCCCAGCTTCCGGGCTGGTCGCTCGACTCGAAGGCGTCGTCCATCTCGCGGCATCTCGAATTCGCCGACTTCAACGAGGCGTTCGCCTTCATGGCGCGCGTGGCGCTGGCCGCCGAGCGGCGCGACCACCATCCCGACTGGTCGAACTCGTACAACGTGGTCGACGTGACGCTGACCTCGCACGACGCCAAGGGCCTGACGATGAAGGACATCGAGCTGGCGCGCTTCATCGACCGGACGGCATCGGGCTCGGGCGCCTCGGCCTGATCGACGCGAGGGCGCGCCCGCGCGTGACGCGCCGCGCAGGGCGGCTTCTCAGCGCTGGCGGGCGGTGCCGGCCATCACGTCCACCATGTGCACCTCGGGCGTGCCGCCCAGCAGCGACAGGCCGGTGATGCCCAGCTCGCGCGGGATCTGGCCGGTGAGGTGGGCGAAGCGGGCGCCGGTGTCGGCGAACGCTGCGAAGGTGCCGAAGTGGCTCTCGTCGTACTGGTTCGCGAACCAGGCGAGCGTGCCGGCTTCCTTCTCGACCAGCGGCACGCAGTCGCGCATCATCTTGGCGACCTCGGCTTCCTTGCCGGGCTTGGCCTTGAAGCGCAGCACCAGGCCCTTGGTGACGCCCGCGAGCGCGTTGGGCATCTTGCAGCCCAGGAGCTCGATCTTCGTGACGCGCGGCGCCGCGGTCATCAGCTTGTGCTCGGCGGCGAACACCTTCCTGGCCGGATCGCCCTGCAGGTGCGCCTCGCGGCCGGCCTCGTCGTCGTAGACCGAGTACATGCCGAACTCGCCGCGCATGTAGCGGATGCCGAACCACGCCTGCGTGGCCTTCTCCCATGAGACGTCGGTGGCGAGGTCTTCGAGGAACGTGTCCATCGTGTCCTCGTCGGTCTGCGACTCGAAGCGAAACAGCAGGGCTTTGGTGATCATCAGTGTCCTTTCGGGTTCTGCGGACGGCATCGCGGCAATGACCGTCGCTCGAGACATATCCTACCCAGGAAAAAAGCCGACTGCGCGGGTGTTGTCCCTGGGCGACTCCGGAGGGCGGCGGGTGCGGAATCCTCGACGGAACGCCGCGCGGGCTCATGGCCCTACACTGGGTCATGCCCGTCTTCGAGATCAAGCCCGTCTTCATCGACGGCACGGATGCCGCGGCGGAGTGGGTCGACGACCGGCACTCCGCGTGGAACGAGCCGCTGCTGCGCACCACGGCGCCGCTGGCCGAGCGCTGGATGCCGCCGGCGCTCGAGCTCTATCGTTCCGAGATGAGTCCGACGGCGGTGCTGTTCCATCCGACCGCGCACGTCGTGTCGCAGGGCGTGCGCGACGAGCTGTCGCACTTCCAGGAGCTGGAGTTCCTGCCCGTCATGGTGGCCGGCTACGGCGTGTTCTTCGCGATGCACGTGCTCGCCAGCTGCGAGCTGCCCGCCGGCAGCATCGCCGACCATGGCCCGGGCACCGACATCGCGCTGATCCGCGCGTTCCCGAAGGCGTTCGAGCCGCCGGCGCCGTTCTTCCGCATCCGCCACCCCGGCACGCTCACCGCGCGCGGCATGGCCGTGTGCGTGCCCGACGTCTATGCGAGCGAGGCGGGCGCCACGGCGGTGATGCGCGTGGCGGGCAAGTTCCTGCGCGCGGTGCGGGTGCCGATGGCCTGAGCGCCGCGCGGCGCGTCAGCCGCGGCAGCTCTTGGGCACGTACTTCAGCAGGTCGGTCGTCGAGCACGACCACGTGACGTGGCGGTTGCCGTCGACGTACGGCGTGAGCTGGATCGAGCCGTCGACGGCGGGCGTCGCCTGGATGTGCACGGTGATGGTGCCGGACATGCCGTCGATCTCGAAGCCGCGCACGTACTTCGACTGCTGCGGCACCTGCTGCGCGATGCGGTCGATGTCGGTCGGGTACTGGCCGGTGGCCTCGAACTGGCGTCCGGCGACCGTCGCGACGGCGGTGCTCTCGATGATGGCATCGGCCACCTTGGCCTTGACCGTGTAGGTCTGGTAGGCCGGCAGCGAGACCGCGGCCAGGATGCCGATGAACGCGGGAATGGCCAGCACGGCCACGATGATCACCGCGATGTTGCTGGTGCCGCCGGCGGCCTCCAGGCGGGCGATGATCTGGTCCTTCGAGCCGCCGCGCGCGCGCACGTCGCGGATCTTGTTGCGCACGTGCCGGTAGTACCAGCCGTTGGCCATCAGGCCCGGCCCGATCAGCCATGCGGCCAGCCAGACGAGCGCCAGCACGCCACCGAGCGCGGGGGCGGCGGCAGCCACGCCGACGAGCACCATGGAGACGACGTACGGCGCGAAGAAGTACAGCAGCGCGGGCACCCACATCTTGCGGTACAGCATCCAGTACCACGTGATGAGGAACGCCGGCCAGTTCCAGCCGCCGCCCTCGCCATGGGCGATGCGGTCGAAGCGGCCGAGGTAGTAGACGGTGTTGGCGTCGCCGATGACGGCGGCGCGCGCTTCCTCGTCGGTCAGCACCTCGGACGCGTCGCCCATGCGGCTGCCCTTGCCCGCGGCGCCGTTCTCGGGCGGCGCATAGCGGTTGCGGCCGCCCAGGTCGCCCGGCGGCGGCGAAGGCGGCAGCGCGGCGACGGACGGGGCCGCGGCGGCGGCCAGGGGTTCCAGGCGCGTCGGCGCCTTGGTCGGGGCCACCAGGGGTCGGCGGCAGGCAGTGCAGAACAGCGCGCTGTCGGCGTTGTCCTGCCCGCAGGCATGGCATTTCACTTTTGCAACTCCTCCTCAGGATGGCCGGCAGGATAGCCGGTCCGCCCGGCGATTCGCTGTCGCCGGGGAGGCTCGCGGGTTTGTCCCGTCCGCGAAAGCGCCTTCGTGCACGGTATGGCCCGAGCCGGGTGTCGCGCCGCGCCCACGCCCTCAGGTGCGGTAGCCCGGATCCATCCGTTCGACCTTTCGCAGCAGCGCGGGCCAGACGAACGCGCCGCCCTGGCTGCCGGTCTGCACGCGCATCGACTCGGCCACGCCGGCGAGGACCTCGGGCTGCACGGTCGTCAGCGGGCCGCCGGCCTGCGCGGCCAGCTGGATGCTGCAGGTGCTCTCGAACATGTACATCGCGAGGAAGGCCTCGGCGATCGAGCGGCCCACCGTGAGCAGCCCGTGGTTGCGCAGCATCAGGTAGTTGGCGGTGCCCAGGTCGGCCTGCAGGCGCGGCTTCTCCTCGTCGCGCAGCGCCACGCCCTCGTAGTCGTGGTACGCCAGCGAGGCGAGCACGAAGGTGGACTGCTGCGAGATCGGCAGCACGCCGCCCGCCTGCGCGCTCACGGCCACGCCCGCGCGCGTGTGGGTGTGCAGGACGCACTGCGCGTCCTCGCGCGCGGCGTGGATCGCGCTGTGGATCACGAAGCCGGCGCGGTTGACGGGGAACGGCGACTCGCGCAGCTTGTTGCCTTCCTGGTCGATCAGCACCAGCGACGACGCGGTGATCTCGTCGAACATCAGGCCGTACGGGTTGATCAGGAAGCTGTGGTCGCCCCCGGGCACGCGCGCGCTGATGTGCGTGAAGACGAGGTCGCTCCAGCCGTACGCGGCGACGAGGCGGTAGCAGGCGGCCAGATCGCAGCGCAGCTGCCACTCCTCGGCGCTGACGACTTCCTTCAGGGACGGGATGTGCATGGGACCTCCGGGTGTTGCCCGCAGGATAGCGCCGTCGCGAAGACTACGTTGACGCTCGCGAGACAGGCGGCGCCTCGCGCGCGCCGGCGACCGCGCGGTCGCGCGGGCGGCGCGCGGACAGCGCCGTCGCGATGTGCTGCAGGTGCACGATCTCGGGCCGCGTCCAGATGCGGACGGCGTCGTACTGGGCGCAGCTGACCAGGCCCCAGGGGGCGGCGCCGCGGCCGATGGCCGCCTGCAGCAGGCCGCGCACGCGGCGCAGGCCGGCGAGGGCGGCGTGATCGCCCGCCAGGCGCGGCTCGGCGTGGGTGTCGGTCGTGGCGAACACGCCCTCGTTCGACAGCGCGTCGTGCCAGGCCGAGGGCCCGGACAGGGTGAACTGCAGCGGCTCGGCCAGCGGCATCCGCAGGGTCGCGTCGAAGCCGCCGACCCGCGTCAGCACGCGCAGGCCGGGCGGCCCGGCGAGCGTCCACAGCGTCGCGCTGGAGCAGTAGAGCTGGCGCGCGACGTGCTCGCCGACGTAGTGCGCGGCCTCCTGCTGCGTCAGCGCGCCGCGCTCGACGCCGTCCCTGACGCGCCGGAGGAAGGCGTCGAACTCTTCCACGGCCTCAACCCGCGAACCCGGCCGCGCGGACGCAGGCGCGCAAGCCATGGATATTGAACGGGGCGAGGACCATGCCGAACCTTCCTGGGAATCGATGCCGTGTCCTGTTTATCGGCGGGACGGCATGTTCGTTTAGTTCGTTTTTCGCTGGTCGTCCGGGCGATGGCCCGGCGTGCCGCACTGCCTTGAACCGCGCGGGATACTGCTGCGACGACCCACGAACGAGGCCCGCATGCGTTTCCCGAAGCCCGGACTCCTGTCATTGCTCATCGGTGCGGCGCCCGCGATGGCGCCGATCAACGCGGGGACGCTGCCCCCGACCCCGTCGCCGCCGTTCAAGCTGACGAAGGTCGCGCAGTTCGACCAGCCCTGGCGCATCGCGTTCCTGCCCGACGGCCGCATGCTGGTCACCGAGAAGCCGGGCAAGCTGTTCATCGCGACCGAGACCGGCCGCAAGCTCGAGGTCGCCGGCGTGCCGGCGGTGCATTACCAGGGGCAGAACGGCCTGCTGGGCGTCTACCTCGCGCCGTCGTACGCGAGCGATGGCGCGATCTACCTGACCTACTCGGAGCCCGGCCCGGAAACGGGGACCTCGAGCCTGGCGCTCGCGCGGGCGACGCTCAAGATGGACGCCGACGCTGCCTCGCTGGAAGACCTGAAGGTGGTCTGGCACGACCCGGTCAAGGGCAAGGGCGGCCAGGTCGGCGCGGCCGTGGCCTTCTCGCCGGACCGCAAGTTCCTGTTCCTCACGGCCGGCGATCGCCAGCGCTTCACGCCCGCCCAGGATCCGAACCAGCCGGCCGGCAAGATCCTGCGGCTGACCCTGGACGGCAAGCCCGCGCCGGGCAATCCGATGGAAGGCAAGGTCGGCGCGACGTCGGTCGAGCTGATCGATCCGCCGCGGGACACGGAGGCCGCCAAGACCGCGCCGGTCGTGCGCACCGTCGTCTGGGACGGCCCCAACCTGACGCCGGCCGAGACCTGGACGACCGGCCACCGCACGCCCTACGGCCTCGCGTTCGCACCGGACGGCCGGCTGTGGGAACTCGAGCACGGGCCGCGCGGCGGCGACGAGCTCAACCTGATCGAGCCCGGCAAGAACTACGGCTGGCCGCTCGTGGCGTACGGGACCGATTACGACGGCACTCCCATACCGAGCCCGGATACGCGGCCCGATCTCACC
>DATCRO010000636.1:0-17419 GCA_036569025.1 Burkholderiaceae bacterium | reverse complement strand
CGTCGACAGGATCGAGTCGCAGTTCGCCGCGATGACGGCCGGCGGCGACGACCCCACGCCGGCGCTCGCGCCGATCCTGGATTTCATCGAGAGCGACGCCACGCTGTTCGACGCCGACCGCCTCGCCTTCCGCGACCTGCTGCCCAGCCTGCAGGCCGACGTCGCGCGCAACTCGACCCTCGGCGCGATCCGGCTGCACCGGCGCATCGGCGACGACATCGAGGCGCTCGACGAGATCCAGAAGAGCTACGACGAGGAGATCCGAGCGATCTTCTCGCGCTTCGAGCAGCGCGCCATCGTGCAGAAGCGCGAGCGCTGGGACGACTACGTCGCGCACCTCGCCAGGCTCTACACGCGCGAGCAGATCCTGCAGGCGCATGGCTACGTGCTGCCCGCGGTCGCCGCGGCCAGCGCGGCGCTGCCGGCGCCGGCGCCTGGATCGAAGCCGCTGCCCTCGGGCAAGCCCGAGACCGGCCCCGAGATCTTCGGCACCGGCCTGCCGCCCAAGGTCGTCGCGCTGACCTTCGACGACGGCCCGCACCCGGTCTACACCAACGAGATCACCGCCATCCTCAAGCAGTACGGGGCGCCGGGCACGTTCTTCGAGGTCGGCAACAACCTGGGCACCGTCGCGGACGGCAAGGCCAGGCTGGGCAGGAACGCCGAGATCAGCCGCCAGCTGCTGGCCGAGGGCTACATCGTCGGCAACCACAGCATGACGCACGCGCAGCTGTCCAAGAAGACGGGCGACGCGCTCAAGACCGAGATCCTGGACAACGACAAGCTGCTCAAGGCGATCGACCCCGACCGCCCGCCGCTGTTCCGCTTCCCGTACGGCGCCCACAACGCCGAGGGCAAGGAGATCCTCGCCGAGCAGCACCTGACCTCGGTGATGTGGAACGTCGACTCGATGGACTGGGCCGACCCGATCCCCAACTCGATCGCCGACCGCGTGATGCGCGAGATCGATCGGAACGGGCGCGGCATCGTGCTGTTCCACGACATCCACGAGCGCACCGTCAAGGCACTGCCGCTGGTGATGAGCCGGCTGGTGGCCGAGGGCTACCAGTTCGCGGGCTGGGACGGCAAGTCGTTCACGGTGCAGAAGCCGGGTGACAAGCGCGGCTTCGTCGACGCGTCGCAGGACGCGCCCGGCGCCGCGCCGACGGCCTCGGCGGCGGCGTCGATGGCCGCGGTGTCCGACACCACCACCGAGGGCGACTCGTGGGCCGTGGTGATCGGCATCGACGACTACGCGCACTGGCCCAGGCTGAGCCATGCCGCGCGCGACGCCGAGTCCGTGCAGGGCCTGCTGGTGGACAAGCTCGGCTTCAAGTCGGCGCACGTCATCGCGCTGCAGAACGCTTCGGCAACTCGCTCGAACATCCTTGCCGCGTTCAACGAGCAGTTGCCCAAGGCGGGCCTGAAGAAGACGGACAACCTCTTCGTCTTCTTCGCCGGCCATGGCGCCACGCAGCACCTCACCTCGGGCCGCGACCTGGGCTACATCATCCCGGTCGAGGCCGCGGCCGACCACGTCGCCGACGACGCGATCCCCATGACGGAGCTGCAGAACATCTCGGAAGGCCTCGTCGCGCGCCATGTGATCTTCGTGATGGACGCGTGCTACAGCGGCCTGGGCCTGGTGCGCGGCGGCGGCCGCCCGGGCGGCGGCAACTTCCTGCGCGACAACGCCCACCGCGTCGGCCGCCAGATGCTCACTGCCGGCGGCGCCGACCAGATGGTCGCCGACGGCGGCCCCGGCGGGCACTCGATCTTCACGTGGACGCTGCTGCAGGGACTCTCGGGCAAGGCCGACCTCAACGGCGACAACATCATCACCGGCACCGAACTGGCGGCCTACATCGCGCCGGCGGTGGCGTCCGTGTCGCAGCAGACCCCGGCGTTCGGCAGCCTGCCCGGCTCGGAGGGCGGCGAGTTCGTCTTCACGCTGGCGGGCGCGGAGGAGTACATCAGCGATGCCACCCAGCAGCTGCCCGCCGACGCCATCGCGCTGAACACGAAGCTGGAGAAGACGACCGCGGTCGTCGCCGCCAGCGCGGCCACCGACGGCGTCGTGGTCAAGGACCTGCAGGGCAGGGACCAGAAGATCGCGGCGCCCGCCGCCGCGCCCGTCAGCGACCGCCAGCAGGCTCGCCAGCTCAACGACCGCGGCATGCAGTTCTTCAAGGAGAAGAACTATGCCGCGGCGCGCGACCTGTTCGCGCAGTCGCTGAAGCTGCAGCCCGACTTCGCGCTGGCGGCCAACAACCTGGGCTTCGTCTACTGGAAGATGAACGACGACGCCAACGCGGTGAAGTACTTCGATGCCGCGCTGAAGATCGACCCGTCCCGGGCCGTGGCCTACGTCAATCTCGGCGACGCCCTGCAGCGCCAGGGCGACAAGGACGGCGCGAGGAAGGCGTTCGAGACCTACCTGCAGCTGGCGCCCGCCGGAGGCCTCGCGCAGCACGCCAAGGACGCCATCGCGGCGCTCTGAGGCCCCGCCCGCGGCGCGGCGTGAACGCCCGGCCGCGACGGCCACCGCGTCAGAAGTGGAATTCGGCGCGCAACCCGGCGTTGACGCTGTGCGGCTGCGTGAACGAGGACACCTCGGCGCCCAGCGACCAGCGGCGCCCGAGGCGATACATGGCGGCCAGGCTCACCATCGGGCTCGTCTTGTGCACGTGGTCGTTCTCGGCCGGCATCCCGACGCCGACGTCCTCGGAGAAGTTCACCAGGCCCAGGCCGCCGACCAGGCGCCAGCGGTCGCCCATCGGCAGCGCCGCGAGCACGCGCGCGCCGACCGCGTCGTTGAACTCGCGGTCGCCCTGCTGCAGGCCGCCGTCGCGCACGAAGGCGAGGCTGAAGCTGGCCAGCGCCTCGACCGACCAGGTGCGATCGAAGTCGTAGCCCAGCGAGATCTGGCCGACCGGTTCGGTGTTGTTGTGATCCGCCACCGTGCCCAGCTGGACGCCGAAGCGCCAGTGCGTCGGGGCGGCGTCGTCGCCGGACTGGGCGGCGGCGGCGAACGAGGCGCCGGCCAGGACGGCGGCGCAGAGGATGCGGATCTTGTTCATTCGACTCCCTGTGTCGGGAAGGGATTCTCTCCGCAGTTCGCACGGGCTCCGGCCATGGATGAGTCGGGGCATTCCCTTCCCCCCGGATGGCGGGCCGGCCCTCGCCGCGCGGCGCCGCCGCGCGCCGCGAAGCGGGGACGCTGATGCCTAAAGAGACTCGCCGCCCCTCTCCTCCGAGACTTTTCGCGCTCGCGCCGGCTCGATAGATTTTGTGCACTGCGCCGAGGGCGTCGGCGACGCCGCGACTCGTTTCCTGGCGGGACGCGAGGCCAGATGCGTCGCGGCGGGCGCGGATGGACGGATACCCCGGCAGGCATGCCGGAGACGTCCGCCACCGCGGGCCCGACGGCGACTTCGATGCAGCGATTCGCCGGCGGACGAGGGTCACGAGCCCCCGGGGCCGGTTCACTCACACACCACATCCAATGAACACGACCACCACCTTCCAGAGAACCACGCTCTGCCGTTGCATCCTCGGCGCGCTGGGCGCCCTTGCCTCGGGCACCCCGACCCTCGCGCTGGCGCAGGCGCCCGCCGCGCCGGACGCGGATGTCGTGCAGCGCGTGGAGATCACGGGCTCCTCGATCAAGCGGGTCGACGCCGAGACCGCGCTGCCGGTGCAGACGGTGACGCGCGAGCAGATCGAGAAGCTCGGCGTCACGAACACGGAGCAACTGCTGCAGAACATCTCCGCGAACTCGTCGGCCGGCGGCACGACCTCGATGCAGAACGCCGGGCAGTCGACCTACGGCGAGGCCACCGCGAGCCTGCGCGGCCTCGGCTCGCAGCGCACCCTGGTGCTGGTCAACGGCCGCCGCATCGCGAACTATGCGACGGACGGCACGTCGGTCGACATCAATTCGATCCCGCTGTCGGCCATCGACCGCGTGGAAGTGCTCAAGGACGGCGCCTCCGGCGTGTACGGCTCGGACGCCGTCGCCGGCGTCATCAACTTCATCCTGCGCAAGGATTTCCACGGCGTCGAGACGACCGCCTACTTCGGCAAGCCGACCACCTCCGGCGGCGGCAAGAGCGGCAAGTTCGGACTCGTCGCCGGCTTCGGCGACATGAACACCGACCACGTCGCGGCCATGTTCTCGCTGGACGTCGCGCACGACGCGTCGATCCAGGGCTACCAGCGCAAGTACGCCAACCACGCATGGAGCGACGACGGCCTGTTCGACATCAGCGCGACCGCCACGGGCGCGATCCGCACGTTCGACCCCAACATCCTGACCTCGCAGAACCAGGGCAAGGCCCTGTACGCGGACGGCAGCGGCATCGGCAACATCCTGGGCCCGACCAGCCCCGACAGCTCGGCCAACAACTGCACGCAGAACGGCATGTCGTTCGACGTGAACCTCAACACCTGCCGCTACAACCCTTCGCCGCTGGTGCCGCTGACGCCGGATGTCACGCGCGTGAACGTCGCGGGCACCCTGCGTGGCCGCATCGACGACGACAACGAGTGGTTCGCGGAAGCGTTCGCGTCGAACGCCAAGACCACCATCAGCGAGCAGGCCTCGCCGTACAGCGCCTCGTTCCTGGCCACCGATCCGCTGTTCCACAAGATCGGCGTGGATCCCGTGATCGTCATGGATCCGACGAGCCCGTACTATCCGACGGCCTACCTCAACGCGGTGAACACGGTGAACGCGGCCTACAACGCGGCGCACCCGACGAGTCCGCAGAAGCCCATCGTCAATGTCGGCGTGGACCCGATCACGGTCAGCTATCGCGCGCTGGACGGCGGCGGCCGCCTGCACACGGACAACGCGACGCTGTACCACTTCGTGACCGGCCTGACCGGGACGCTCAAGGACTGGGACTACGACGCGACCTACAGCCACAACCAGAGCTCGGTCGCGGAATCGACGCAGCGCGGCTACCAGAACCAGACGCAGCTGGTCGAGCTGCTCAGCCACAACGATGCCTTCAATCCGTTCGCCGCGCAGCAGACGCCGGCGCTGGCCGCCCAGATCCTGGCGACGAACTACAACGGCAACATCATCCGCTCGACGCTCAAGACCGATGCGATCGACCTGAAGGTGCAGCACGAGCTGGCCAAGCTGGCGGGCGGCCCGCTGGCGCTCGCCGCCGGGATATCGCTGCGCAGGGAATCGATCGACCTGGAGCCGAGCGCGGCCTACCAGAGCGGCGACGTCGCCGGCTACGGCGCCGCGGTGCTGCCGTTCGCCGCGTCGCGCAACGCGCACTCGATCTACGGCGAGGTCGACGCCCCGTTCCTGAAGTCGCTCGAGGCCGACCTGTCGGTGCGCAACGACCACTACCCCAACGCGTCCTCCACCAACCCGAAGCTGAGCCTGAAATTCCGGCCGCTCGACCAGATCGCGTTTCGCGGCGCCGTCGGCACGGGCTTCCGCGAGCCATCGCTGCCCGAGCTGGACACGCCGCTCGCGCCCGCCACGACGAACATCTTCACCGACCCCGTCACCCATGTGCCGGGCCAGTTCAACGAGCAGGTCGGCGGCAACCCGAAGCTGGTGCCCGAGAAGTCCAAGCAGTTCTCGTTCGGCACGATCGTCGAGCCGGTCCGCGGCCTGTCGGCCAGCGTCGACTACTACCACGTGAAGATCGACCACGCGATCATCTCGCTCGACGCCCAGACGGTGGTGAACCTGGCGGCCGCGGGCAACCCGGTGTACGTGCCGCTGGTCTCGCGCGACAACTCCGGCAACATCACCAACATCATCGCCAACAACGTCAACAGCGGCGGCGTCACCACCGCGGGCATCGACCTGGACGTCAAGTGGCAGGGCCTGCGCACGCCGGCGGGACAGTTCGGCGCCGAACTGGCCGGCACGTGGATCCAGAAGTACGACCTGACGACGATCGACGGCACCGTGCAGCACAGCGTCGGCCGCACGACCGACCCGACGGACTCGGCGATCAACGCGGTGACCAACGGCGGCCTGATCTTCCGTTGGCGCCACGCGATGACGGTGAACTGGAAGTACGACGCCTGGGGCCTGGCGCTGACGCAGAACTTCCAGTCGGGCTACCGCGACGCGCCGCCCGCGATCGACGACTGCGATCCGTCCGACTACACGGCGCCGGATGCTCCGCCCGCGGTCTGCCGCGACGGCCGCCGCGTCTCGTCGTTCCAGACCTGGGACCTGCAGGGCGAATATGCCGGCGTGAAGAACATGTCCTTGCGCCTCGGCCTGAAGAACATGTTCAACCGCCAGCCGTTCCCCGTCACGACCAACGGCATCTACTTCCAGACGGGCTACGACCCGACCTGGTACGACCCGCACGGCCGCTTCGTCTACGCGTCGGTGACCTACAAGTTCTGACCCCAAAGGTTGATCGAGAGGCAGCTCTTGATCTTGGCAGAGGCGGAATCCTGAGTCCGCCTCTCTTTTTTTTTTGGTTCTCGGCCGAAGCGCGGGGGGGAAGCCGGGACGGCTCGAAGCCTCGACGGGAAAGCTGTCGCCGACCGTGCCGCCATCCTGCGCGCAGTCGCGGGATCCGCCCTGCCATGAGGGTGGCGGGGAGCCGGCGTCAGGGACGTGCAGCGACGCCGCTCAGCTGGAGATCGCGCTGATCTCGATGATGCCCCGCGCGATGCCGATGACGACGGCGTGCGTCCGGTCGGACGCGTGCAGCTTGCCGAGGATGCGCTTGACGTAGTTCTTGACGGTGCCTTCGGTCGTCGACAGCTCGAACGCGATCTCCTTGTTCGCCTTGCCCGCGGCCACCAGCTCGAGCACCTGCACCTCGCGCGCCTTGAGCTCTTCCCCGGTCCGGCTCTGCATCCACTCGATGGCGGCCTCGCCGTCGATGAAGCGGCGGCCGGAGGCGACCGCGCGGACCGCCTGGGCCAGCGCGCCCCGCACGTTCGACGACAGCAGGCAGCCCTGCGCGCCGGCATCGATCGCCCGCCGCGCGCGCGCGTCGCCGCTGCGCGAGGCGATGACGATCACGCGGGCCGACGGGACGAGCGCGCGCAGCCGGGCGATCGCGCGGACGGTGCCCTGGCCCGACAGCTCGGTGCCGATCAGGACCACCGCCGGCAGCAGGCTCGCGAACTGGATGGAATCGAAGTCCTCGCTGCCGACCTCGCCCACCAGCGCCATGTCGTCCTCGGCGCCCAGCAGCGCGCGGATCCCTTCATGGATCAACGGATCGTCGCCGACCGAGAGCACGCGGATCGGCATCGACGCGCGCGCCTCGCGGGAGGCGAGCACGCGCGCGGGAGGAAACTCATGCGAAAGGGTGTAGGCGAACATCGTGGGTTGCTCCAGGCACCGGGCCGCGGCAAGCGGACTCGAATCGCACCAGGACGACGGCCGTCGAGCATCCGGCGGCGCGAGGACGATGTCCCTGCCGTCCCTTCGAGCCCGCCGTGCCGCATGGCGACATGGAGGTCACTTTAGAGCGCGATCCGGACGCGAAAGGAACCGCATTTGTCCAAATCCAAGGTATCACTTGCTGTCCTGAAGCTTTCATCGAAGGTCGCGGCATCGGGCCCACCTCACGACACCGCCCGCAGGCAGTCGCCGAGGATCCTGGTCGCCTCGTCGATCTGGCTCGGGAACAGGCCGGCGAAGCCGAGCAGCAGGCCCGGGCGCGGCGGCGGCACGCGGTAGTACGGGTGGACGGGATGCAGGCCCAGGCCCTGCATGCGCGCGGCCGCGATGAGACGGTCCACCCGCGCCGCGTCGAACCCCGGCAGCCAGCCGATGACGTGCATGCCCAGCTGCGAATCGGCGACGTCGATGCGTCCCGCGGCGTGGCGCGCCAGTCCGGCCAGCAGCGCGGAGCGCCGTCGCCTGAGCTCGAGCACCGTGGCGCCCAGATGCCGGTCGAACGCGCCGCGCTTGAACAGCAGGTGCATCGCCGCCTGCTCGATGGCCGGGCAGCCGAGGTCCTCCAGCATCTTCGCGCGGACGAAGTCCTTGCGCAGGCCCGCCGGACAGACGACGTAGGCCAGGCGCAGCGACGGGAACATCATCTTCGAGAAGCTGCCCACGTAGATCACGCGGTCGCCGGTGTCCAGCGAGCGCAACGCCGAGATCGGCGTCGCGCCATGGCTCAGCTCGCCGTCGTAGTCATCCTCGAAGATCCAGCTCGAGGTCTCCTCGGCGAAGCGCAGCAGCTGCCGGCGGCGGCGCAGCGACATCGTCAGGCCCGACGGGAACTGGTGCGACGGCGTGACGTGCACCAGCCGGGCCTGGCGCGGCAGCTCGTCGACGACCAGGCCCTCGTCGTCGGTGCGCACGCCCACCACCTCGGCGCCCTGGGCGCGCAGGACGTGCGAGGCGAGCTCGTAGTACGGATCCTCCATGGCGGCCGTCGCGCCCACGTCGAGCAGGATGCGCGCCGACAGCGAAAGCGCCTGCTGCGTCCCGCTGACGACGACGATGTCGCGTGGATCGGCGACGACGCCGCGCCAGGTGGCCAGGAAGCGGGAGATGGAATCGCGCAGCTCCGGCAGGCCTTGCGGGTGCGGATACCCGGTGCTGGTGGTCGCAGCCGCGGTCGCCAGCGCCGTGCTCCACGCGCTGACCAGCTTGGTGTTGACCAGCGGCGCGCCGTACTGCAGGTCGTAGCGCAGCCCGGCCGGGCCGCTGCCCAGCGTGATGGGCGGCAGGTCGCGCAAGCGCGCGGCGAACGCCGACTGCGCCGGGACGCGCCGGGGCGCCGTGACCGGCACGCGCGCCAGGGGCACGTCGTTGACGTAGGTGCCCGAGCCCTCGCGCATGACCCCCAGCCGTTCGATGCGCAACTGCTCGTACGCGCGCAGCACGGTGTTGCGCGAGAGCCCGAGGTTCTCGGACAGCATGCGCGTGGACGGCAGCTTGCTGCCCGACTGGAGCTGGCCGCTGCGAATGGCCTGCCGCAGCGAGCGCGCGAGCTGCTCGTGCTTGGGGCCCTTGTTGTCTAGTTGCAGATGCATCTTGTCGCCCGCCCTGCCGGCACTGGTTGACGACCAATCTAGCAATACCGCCCCGCGTACGCGCCGCCGATGCGACGAACAGCGGGAATCCAGTGCCTGTCGGCGGCTGGAACGCGCCCAGTTGCGGCTTCCCGCGGCGGGCATGCAGGCGCCGCGCGCGCCTACCTGCACGGCGAACCGTGCATTGCGCAGGCGCCCATCCCCGCGTCGAGGTTGGCCATGATGATCAGGGAGCCGAACACCACCAGCGCCACCACGAACACGCCGAAGGCCAGCGCCAGGACGGTGTTGGTGCTCTCCGGGCCGCTGGACACATGCAGGAAGAAGACCAGGTGCACGCCCATCTGGCCGATCGCCAGCGCGGCCAGCAGCACCGGCACGCCGGGGCCCCACACCAGGTGCGTGCCGGCCGCCCAGAACGATGCCAGGGTCAGCACGATGGACGCGGCCAGGCCCATCGCCGGCTTCACCAGGCCGCTTTTCCAGTCGGGCGACTGGCCCGGCTGCTCGTGGCCGGCCGACTGCTCATGGCGTTCGTCGCGTTCGTCCATCAGTGCGCTCCCAGGTAGACGATGGTGAACACGCCGATCCAGACGATGTCCAGCGCGTGCCAGAACAGGCTGAAGCAGGCCAGGCGGCACAGCACCATCGGGCGCCAGCCCAGCGTGAAGGCCTGGGCCATCATCACGACGAGCCACGCCAGGCCGGTGGCCACGTGCAGCCCGTGCAGGCCCACCAGCGCGTAGAAGGCGGACAGGAACGCGCTGCGCTGCGGCGTCGCGCCGCGCGCCAGCAAGGCGCCGAACTCCCCCAGCTCCAGCGCGAGGAAAGCCGCGCCGAGCGCGAACGTGAACGCGGCACCCAGCACCATCAGCGCGCGGCGGCGCAGCTCGATGGCCACGGACATCATCGCGCAGGCGAAGCTCGAAAACAGCAGGCAGCCGGTCTCGACCAGCACGTGGCCGCGGTCGAACAGCTGCGTGCCGCGCGGGCCGCCGGCATCGCGCCCCGCGAGCACGGCATAGGCCGCGAAGAAGGCCGAGAACACGATGATGTCGCTGAGCAGGAACAGCCAGAAGCCGTAGCTGATGATCACCTTGCGCGGCGACGGGCCGCGCTCGGACACCGGCACGCCGGCGTCGCGCACGTCCGCGGCGGCGACGGCGCTCACGCGCGCACTCCCTGTTCCTGCGCGGCGATCCGGGCTGGATCGACCGCCACCTCGCGGTCGGTGCGCCACGCGCGCACGAGGCAGGCGAGCACGATGCAAGCCAGGCCGCCCCAGGCCATCCACGCGATGTGCCATACCGCGCCGAAGCCCGCGAGGAACGCGAAGAACGCGACGACGACGCCCAGCGGCGTGGGCCGCGGCATGTGCAGCGCGTGGCCGCCCTGCCCTTCGGCGGGCTTCAGCGCGCCGCCGTTGCAGCGCTTGGCCTCCCACCACGCATCGATGCCGTCGACCTGCGGCAGCGCCGCGAAGTTCCATGGGGGCGGCGGCGACGGCGTCGCCCACTCGAGCGTGCGGCCGTCCCATGGGTCGCCGGTGGCGTCGCGCAGCCGCTCGCGCCGGCGGATGCTCACGACCAGCTGCGCCAGCATCAGCACGATGCCCGCGAGGATCACGAGCGCGCCGACGAAGGCGACGATCATCAGCGGCTGCCACTGCGTCTCGGGATAGTGCTGCATGCGCCGCGTGGCCCCGGCCAGGCCCAGCGCGTACAGCGGCATGAACGCGAGCAGGAAGCCGATGAACCAGCACCAGAACGAGGCCACGCCCAGGCCGCGGTGCAGGCGGAAACCGAACGCCTTGGGGAACCAGAAGTTGTAGCCCGCGAACGCGCCGAACAGCACGCCGGGGATGATCACGTTGTGGAAGTGCGCGATGAGGAACTGGCTGTTGTGCAGCTGGAAGTCGGCCGGCGGGATGGCCAGCAGCACGCCGGTGGCGCCGCCGATGACGAACAGCAGCATGAAGCCGATGGACCACATCAGCGGCAGCTCGAAGCGCAGCGCTCCGCCGTACATCGTGAACAGCCAGTTGAAGATCTTCACGCCGGTGGGGATCGCGATGATCGACGTCGCGATGCCGAAGAACGCGTTGACGTCCGCGCCCGCGCCCATCGTGAAGAAGTGGTGCAGCCAGACCATGAAGGAGATGACGCAGATCCCCATCGTCGCGGCCGCCATCGAGCGGTAGCCGAACAGGCGCTTGCCCGAGAAGGTGGGGAACACCTCCGAGTAGATGCCGAAGGCCGGCAGCACCAGGATGTAGACCTCCGGATGGCCCCAGGCCCAGATGAGGTTGACGTACATCATCATGTTGCCGCCCGCCTCGTTGGTGAAGAAGTGGAAGCCGAGGTAGCGGTCCAGCGCCAGCATGGCCAGCGAGCCCGTGAGGATGGGGAAGGCCGCGATGATCAGCAGGTTCGACGCCAGCGCGGTCCACGTGAAGATGGGCACGCGGCCGTAGCCCATGCCCGGCGTGCGCATCTTCAGGATGGTGGTGGTCAGGTTGATGCCCGACAACAGCGTGCCGGCGCCGGCGATCTGCAGCGACCACAGCCAGTAGTCGACGCCCACGCCGGGCGAGTACGCGAGTTCGGACAGCGGCGGATAGGCCAGCCAGCCGGTGCGCGCGAACTCGCCCACCACCAGCGACACGTTGATCAGCAGCGCGCCGGCGGCCGTCAGCCAGAAGCTCACCGAGTTCATGACCGGGAACGCGACGTCGCGGGCGCCGATCTGCAGCGGCACGACGAAGTTCATCAGGCCGACCATGAAGGCCATGCCGACGAAGAAGATCATGATGGTGCCGTGCGCCGAGAAGATCTGGTCGTAGTGCGACGGCGGCAGGTACCCCCGGGCGTTCCCCGCGGCCAGCGCCAGCTGAGAACGCATCATCAGCGCGTCGGCGAAGCCGCGCACCAGCATCACGATCGCCAGCAGCACGTACATCACGCCGATGCGCTTGTGGTCGGTGCTGGTGATCCACTCGCGCCACAGATAGGGCCACCAGCCCTTGAGCGTGACCAGGGCCAGCACGGCCAGCAGCGTCAGCACGACGACGGCGCCCGAGATCAGCGGGATCGGTTCATGCAGCGGGATCGCATCCCAGGTCAGGTTGCCCACGGGGTCACTCTCCCATCGCCTGCATGCGCGGCGCCCTGGACGTGTCGGCCAGGATCGTCTCGAACAGGCCCGGCGCCACCGGTGCGTAGGCCTGCGGCGCGGCGGCCACGCCGGGGCGCGCGAGCGCGGCGTAGCGCGCGGCGTCCAGCGGCACCGCGCCGCTGCGCACGCCGGCCAGCCAGCGCGCGAACTCGTCCGGCGCGAGCGCGACGGCATCGAAGCGCATGTCGGAGAAGCCGTCGCCGCTGAAGTTGGCCGACAGGCCGGCGTAGGTCCCGGGCCGGTCGGCGATCAGGTGCAGCGTCGTCGCCATGCCGCCCATCGTGTAGATCTGCGAGCCCAGCTGCGGGACGAAGAAGCTGTTCATCACGGTGGCGGACGTCAGGCGAAGCCGCAAAGGTCTTCCTGCAGGAACGACCAAGCGGTTGACGCTGGCCACGCCCAGGTCTGGATAGATGAACAGCCACTTCCAGTCCAGCGACACCACCTGCACCGTCAACGGTGGCGTGGGCGAGGCCACCGGCCGCGCCGGGTCGAGGTCGTGCGAGCCGATCCATGCGATGCCGCCGAGGAACAGGATCACCAGCGCGGGGATGGACCACACGGTGACTTCGATCGCGCCGGAATACGCCCAGTCCGGGTCGCGCCTCGCGCGCAGGTTGCCGGCGCGGAACCACCAGGCGAACGCGAGCGTCAGCACGATCACCGGCACGATCACGGCCAGCATGATGACCGTGGCGTTCAGCAGGATCGTGCGCTCCGCGGCGGCGATCGGCCCCTGCGGGTCGAGCACGCCCTGCTGCCAGGTGGCGACATGCGGCAAGAGTGGCTCCTCGGTGGCTGACGAGGCGTGCCGTCGAGCGACGGCCTCGCAAGCGCTCCCATGGGCAACAATCGGGCCCATGACTCCCGCGACGATGCCCAGGCTTGCCGCCGGCTTGCGAAGGACGGCCCGATGAAGCTGTCCACCGAATGGTCCTGGCGATTCGGCGTCATGCCGCAGCCCTGGTTCTCCGTGTTCGCGGGGCTCGTCGCCTGCGTGCTGCTGGGCGTGTCCGCCATGTCCACGCTGCGCACCGCGCAATTCGACGCGGGCGCGTTGCGGGCGACGGCCACCGTCCTGCCGGCCAGCAGCGGGGCCCCGATGACGCAGCCCCTGGCGGAGTTCACCGACGCGAACGGGCAGGCCTGGCGCGTGCGCTTCCGCGTCCGCAGCAGTCCGCCGGCGCACCATGCCGGCGAACAGGTGGACGTGCTGTACCACCGCGAGAGCCCGGCGGACGCGCGCTTCGACACCTTCCTCGAGCGGCGCTTCCTCGCGCTGCTGAGCGGCCTGCTGAGCCTGCCCTTCCTGCTGATGTCGTGGCTGACGTGGAAGTTCAGGCGCCGCCTGTTCCCGCAGTACCGGCAAGGCCGCTGACCGGGCATCCGCCGGCCGCGGCGACGTGCCGCTTCGGCGCACGACGTTCTCCTGCCAACGGCCCGCGCGGCGATCTGGTGCGCGTGAGCGAGATCGGCGGGCATCCGGTGGTGCGCGAGGTGTGGGCGGTGGTGCGGCGGATCGCCTGAGCCGCCTGCGCGACGCCCTCGGCCGCTGCAAGCGACGTCCCGCAGCGACACACGCCGGTCGGCGCACTCGGCGCCGGAGGGATCACGCCAATCGCTGACAATTTCGCATCCTGCTCCAGCGAGGGAACGGTTCGCGCAATTTTGTTGCTTGATCGCGGGCTAACCCTGCACACCGGAGCGCGCAAATTGCATCGATCCTCCCGTGTCCGATTCATCATCCGGTTAGCGATGCGACTGCCTGGCGCCGACACAAGCTGTCGGCAACATGAATCCATGCCACCGCACGCCGCTTCAGGGGTATTTTCCGACCCCACGGGCCCGCAACTTGCGAGCTCGCCATGAAGTCCCGACGATCGATTCGACCGCCTACCCGGCCAGCGAACGCGATCCGCGCGACGGCGGAATGACGGACGCGGCGATGCCGCGCGCCGTCGCCGACGGCACGATCTGCCGCGGCCGCGACTTGCGTTCTCGAACGGGGAGCCGATCGATCCGATCGATGCCTGCGCCCCCCCCCGCAGCCCCGCTGCGCCGCGCCACGGCCCCGGCCCGTCTCGCCGCGCGTGCGGCCGCCCGTTTCCCGTCCGAGTGGCCGCGCGCGCGTCCGCCGCCGCCCACTGCAAAGGAGCTTGTCCGATGAAGTCGCCATTGCACGTCCTGGTCCTGCTCGCCGCCGCGTCCGCGCTGGCGCTGGCCGGCGCCGCCGCGCGCGCTGCCGAGGAGGAGAAGGTCCTCAACGTCTACAACTGGTCCGACTACATCGCCGACGACACGGTCAGGAACTTCGAGAAGGAAACCGGGATCGAGGTCCACTACGACAACTTCGACAGCAACGAGATCCTGCATTCGAAGCTGGTGGCGGGCCGGTCCGGCTACGACATCGTCGTGCCGTCGTCGAGCTGGGCGCGCGTGCAGATCCAGAACAATCTCTACGCGCCGCTGGACAAGTCGCAGTTGCCGAACCTGAAGTACGTCGACCCGGCGGTCGCGGCGCAGCTGGCGCGCATCGATCCAGGCAACGCGCACGTGGTGGACTGGTTGTGGGGCTTCACCACGGTCGGCATCAACGTGGGCAAGGTGCGCGCGGCGCTCGGCGCGCTGCCCATGCCCGCCAACGCGTGGGACCTGCTGTTCAAGCCCGAATACGTCGCCAGGCTCAAGTCCTGCGGCGTCTCGCTCCTCGACTCGGGCGACGAAGTGATCCCCGCGGCGCTGCACTACCTCGGGCGCCCGATCGACAGCAAGGATCCCGCCGACTACCGCAAGGCGCTCGAACTTCTGCGCGGCATCCGCCCGTCGGTGACGATGTTCAGCTCGTCGAGCTACATCAACGACATGGCCAGCGGGCAGGTCTGCGTGGCCCTCGGGTGGTCCGGCGACATCAACATCGCTCGCCGGCGCGCCGTCGACAACAAGACCGGCCAGGACATCCAGGCGCTGATGCCCGCCACGGGCGGCCTGCTGTTCTTCGACGTGATGGCGATCCCGGCGGACGCGCCGCACAAGGGCAACGCGCTCAAGTGGATCAACTACATCCTGCGCCCGCAGGTCGACGCGGCGCTCACCAACAAGGTGTTCTACGCGAACCCCAACGTGGCCTCCAGGCAGTTCATCGCGCCCGCCATCGCCGGCGACCACACCGTCTTCCCCTCGGCGGCCGAGATCGCGGGGATGGTGGGCGTCGCCGATGCGCTCAGCCCCGATGTCCGCCGCATGCGCACCCGCACGTTCACGTCGTTCAAGACGCAACGCTGAAGCCAGTCCACCCAAGAAGATCCGCAACCACCAGGAAGATGCCCATGACCCGTCGAGTCCGATCCTCCGTCCGTCGTCCAGCCACCGCAGCGCATGCCCCGTCCGGCCCGTCCCGGCCGCGGCCGTCCTGGCGGCCGGCACTGCTCGTCGCCGGACTGCCGATCTGGCTCGCCCACGGCGTCCAGGCGCAGGACAGCGCCCCGCCGCCGGCGCCGCAGCAGGTCGTCGTGACCGGCTCGAACGTGCGCCGCACGGACACCGAAACGCCCAGCCCCGTTCAGGTGATGACGGCCGCCGACATCAAGAACAGCGGCTACACCAGCGTCGGCGACGTGCTGCATGGCATCACGGCCAACAACATGGGCTCGCTGTCGCAGTCGGCGCCCAGCGCGTTCGCGGCCGGCGGCAGCGGCGTGGCGCTGCGCGGGCTGACCGTCGGCGCGACGCTCGTGCTGATCGACGGGCACCGGATGGCGTCGTACCCGATGCCCGACGACGGCGAGCGCGACTTCGTCGACATCTCGTCCATCCCGGTCGATGCGATCGAGCGCATCGAGGTGCTCAAGGACGGCGCCTCGGCGGTCTACGGCTCGGACGCCATCGCGGGCGTGGTCAACGTGATCCTGAAGAAGACCTTCACGGGCCTGACGATGAGCGCCGAGACCGGCCTCAGCGGCCACGGCGACGGTGCCACGCAGCACGCCAGCATCACCACGGGCTGGGGCAGCCTGGACCGCGACGGCCAGAACGCGTACGTGTCGATCGAGGGCCGGCACGCGAACTCGATCCTGCTGAAGAACCGGCCCTACCTCGCGCGCACCGACTGGACGCCCTATGGCGGCACCAACCTCACGCAGGGCACGGACTCGGGCGCCGACTCCGGCGCCTCGAGCGGCGCCGGCAGCGGCACCGGCTACCTCGTCGACGCGAACGGCAACCGGACCTGGTTCCCCGGCTGCACGTCCACCCAGGCCGCGGCGGACCAGTGCGGCTACACGAACCCGTACCAGACGCTGTCGCCGTCGACCACGAACATCGACGTGCTGGGGCGCTACACGAAGCAGCTGGACGGCGGCTGGCAGGCCAACTTCCAGGGCTCGATGCTGCGCAGCGAGGCGCACCAGGTCGGCCTGTTCAACAACGCCTACGCCACCGGGGTGGGCAGCGGCGGCAACGGCGGCGGAGCGAACCTGTTCCACTTCGGGCCCGGCGCCGCGCCGACGCCGGCGTTCCCTGACCAGTTCCCGTTCGTGTTCACCGTGCCGGCGACCTACCCGGGCAACACGACCGGCGACACCGCGAACCTGGTCTACGACTTCCTCGACATCGGCCCGCTCGAGCAGCGGACCGTCTCCACGTCCTGGCGCGCGGTCGGGGAACTGGCCGGCTCGGTGGCCAACTGGGACCTGAACGCCGCGATCGGCTACACCCACGTCGGCACGAAGGCGAGCTTCTACCACTACATCGATTTCCCGGCGATGCAGGATGCGCTCGACAGCGGCGCCTATCTGGTGGGCGGCAGCAACTCGGCGGCCGAGCTCGCGACCGTCGCACCCGGCGCGTCGTCGACCTCGACGAACACGCTCACCTTCGCCAGCCTGCGCGGGACCCACACGCTGGCCACGCTGGAAGGCGGCGACCTCGGGCTGGGACTGGGCCTGGACTTCACGCATCGGCAGCTCAAGGAACTGTTCCCGCCGTCGTTCGTCAACGGCGCGCAGGCCATCGGCATCTACTCGTTCGCCGAGGGCAAGCAGACGGTCTCGGCGGCGTACGTGGAGCTCGTCGCGCCGGTGACCAAGGCGCTCGAGCTGGACGTCGCCGGCCGCGTCGACCACTACGACACGACCGGGACATCGGCCACGCCCAAGGCCGGCTTCAAGTTCACGCCGGTGCGCGAGTTGACGCTGCGCGGCACGTTCTCCAAGGGCTTTCGCGCGCCCAATCCCGCCGAGACCGG